>NZ_JAPMOU010000015.1 GCF_028858535.1 Spartinivicinus poritis | reverse complement strand
TTCAAATCCTCTCATAACAGTGGATTATACACATGATGCTGTATTATTGAACCTAGAAATGATTCGCGACTGGTATAGTACATAGCTTCAACAGAATAGTAAAGAAATAGTAAATATTTACATGCATTCAGCCATTTAATTAAACACTTGTACGAAAAATACAATTAGTACTGCTATACAACAACAAGTCAGGCATTACTGATGCGTCACTCAAAGCATATCGTACTGTCACAAACTGTCGTTTTTAGATGATATAGGAATATAGCATGAAGTTGGATTCAGCCAAAAAACAGGCTTAGTGAACTAGATTACACATCAACTGACTTCTAAAAACAGGGGCAAAAACTGGTGTTATTTACTTAAAATATACTTAATTTATACTTAAAGAAGAATGATTCTTAATTGCAGATGGGATGTAAGTGATTGAATCTAAAGAAGAAAAATGGTCGGAGTGAGAGGATTCGAACCTCCGACCCCCACAACCCCATTGTGGTGCGCTACCAGGCTGCGCTACACTCCGAATTGCTTCATAGCTTTGAAACAGTGGTGATAATACAGGAAATCCACTGAAGTTCAAGCGGATTTTCTATCATGATTTAGCGAGACTTTAATACAGCAAGTACTTCTTCTAACTCAGCGATCATCTGCCGTATAAGTTGTTTATACTGCGTGCGATCTGATTTTGAGTCTTCACCAGCCAGTTGATTTCTTGCCCCACCAATTGTAAAACCTTTTTCATAAAGCAGGCTTCTAATTTGTCGGATCATTAACACATCTTGACGCTGGTAATAGCGACGATTTCCTCGCCGCTTTACGGGTTTGAGCTGTTCAAACTCTTGTTCCCAGTAACGAAGCACATGGGGCTTCACCTGGCACAGCTCGCTTACTTCACCAATAGTAAAGTAGCGTTTACCAGGTATCGCTGGTAGTTCTTCATTGATGATGCTTGGTTCCAGCATATGCCTCTACTCTTGCCTTGAGTTTTTGTCCTGGTCTGAAGGTAACCACTCTTCTTGCAGATATTGGAATCTCCTCCCCTGTTTTTGGGTTTCGACCTGGCCTTTCTCGTTTGTCTCTTAAGTCAAAGTTACCAAAGCCAGACAATTTAACTTGTTCATTGGATTCCAAGGCATGACGAATTTCTTCAAAGAACAACTCTACCATATCCTTGGCTTCTCGCTTGTTAAGGCCAAGCTCTTCAAAAAGACGCTCAGCCATTTCTGCTTTCGTCAGTGCCGCCATTGGCTACTTCCTCAAACTTGCCTGAAATTTTTGCTCCAGTTCTGTGACTACTTGATCAATAATTGAGTTCACCTCTTCATCATTAAGAGTGCGCGATGGATGTTGCAACGTCAAGCCTAAAGCCACACTTTTCTGACCTGGTTCAATTCCTTTCCCTTCGTATAAGTCGAATAAAGTCAATGACTTAAGCCATTCACCCGCTTTTTCCGCAATCACTGACTTAAGCTCCTGGGCTAATACTGTTCTATCGACAATAAACGCCAGGTCTCGTCTAACTTCTGGAAATTTAGACAGTGGAACAAAGCTTGTTACTTTGCCAACACTAATTGCCTTTAAGTCCAGCTCAAAAAGATAGGCAGCATTCGGCAAATCCAGCTTCGCTTGTAGCTCCGGATGCAATGTACCTAAATGACCAGCAAGCTTTCCATTACAATAAACCGCAGCGGTTTGGCCTGGGTGCATCGAAGCATGCTTACCAGGTTTAATTTCAACTTCGGCTTCATTACCTAGTGCAAGCAGTGCTTCTACGTCTCCTTTTAGATCATAAAAATCTACTGTCTGCTTTTGAGAGTGCCAGTTCTCTGGAAGGAGGCTACCATAAATCACACCCGCTATTTTTTGCTCTTGAGCCAAGCCACTTTCGGTTTCAATAAACACTTGCCCAGTCTCAAACAACCTGACTCTTGGCTGCTGTCTATTTAAGTTGTACTGCACATTACTCAACAAACTTGGTAATAAGCTGGTTCTCATGACAGCCATGTCTGCCGAAATAGGGTTAGCCAATGGTTGAGGCTTTAAATCTGGACTAAACAGCTGCTGTAATTCTGGAGCAATAAAGCTGTAATTAATGACTTCTTGGTACCCCAAAGCCGTTAATAATTTGCGCTGTTGCTGCAATGGTGTTTTAGCTTCTGCTATTTGCGCCATCACCTGCTGACTTTGCGGTGTTGTTGTGGGCAGTTGATTATAGCCAAACACACGCGCAAGCTCTTCAATCAGGTCTTCTTCCCGCTCAATATCAAAGCGATAGCTCGGTACATCTACTACCCAATTATTTTCTTCAGCGGCTGTCACTTGCATACCAAGCCCACTTAGTATGGTTTCAACCTTTTCCTTCGCCATACCAAAGCCCAACAACCTCTCGATTCTTGCTTCTCGCAGTTTAACTTGTTGACGCGAAGGTAATTTTTCTTGCGCAACGGCCTCTGTTAATGGGCCAGGCTGACCACCACAAATTGATAAAATTAACGCAGTAGCGCGTTCTGCCGCTAGCCGTGGCAGCTCATAATCCACCCCTCGTTCAAAACGATGGGAAGAATCAGTATGCATACCATAGCGACGAGCTTTTCCCGCGATGGTAATTGGGTTAAAAAAAGCACTTTCCAGGAAAATATCTTTGGTTTTTTCTGAAACCCCAGAGTGTTCTCCCCCCATAATTCCCGCCATTGCTAATGGTCCTTTTTCATCAGCAATTAGCAAAATATCATCTTGCAGGGTTATTTCCTGGCCATCTAATAATTTTAGTTTTTCCTCTGCCTTGGCTTTTCTCACAATGATTTGACCGTGTAATTCTGCCAAGTCAAAACCATGCATTGGCTGGCCCAGCTCCAACATCACATAGTTGGTCACATCAACCACAGGATCAATACTGCGAATACCGCTACGACGTAATTTTTCTTTTAGCCATAAAGGGGTCGGCTGTGATAAATCCACACCTTTTATGACTCGGCCAATATAGCGTGGGCAGTCATCAGGTGTCTGAATTTCTATAGCAAATTTATCATCAATTTGTGGAGGCACAGGCTTAATTTCAACAGAATTAACTGACTTATTAAAGCTCACACCCACTTCACGAGCAACACCAGCAATACTTAAGCAATCAGCACGATTAGGCGTTAAATCAACATCAATGATATGATCATCTAATTGCAAATACTGACGTATATCTTCTCCAACAGGTGCATCAGCAGGTAATGCCATTAATCCATCATGATTATCAGAAATACCTAGCTCTGCTTCAGAGCACAGCATTCCGAAAGACTCTACACCTCTTAATTTGGCTTTTTTAATTTTAAAATTTTCAGGCAGTACAGCCCCAACCAAAGCAAATGGCACTTTCATTCCTGCTGTTGCATTGGGTGCACCACACACCACTTGTAGGGTTTCACTATTACCACTAGCTACCTGACACACTTTTAATTTATCAGCATTAGGGTGTGGCTCAGTACTTAAAATTTCACCGACAACAATCCCTTTAAAATCACCAGCAACAGGCTCAACCTCATCAACTTCCAGGCCAGCCATGGTGATTGTAGATACTATTTCTTCAGTTGTTGCTTTTGGGTTAACCCATTCACGTAGCCATTGTTCACTGAATTTCATCGCTTTACCATTTACAAATTAGTTATTCTGAAAACTATACGCCTTTCGTTGTTTATCAAGGCTACTTAAAATTGCTGCAAGAAATTCAAGTCATTTTCAAAAAACATCCGCAGATCATTAACTCCATAACGCAGCATAGCCATTCGCTCAACCCCCAAACCAAAGGCATAACCCGTATATTTTTCAGAATCAATTCCCACTGCCTCAAATACTTTAGGGTGAACCATGCCACACCCCATTATTTCAAGCCATTTTGTATTGCCTTTGTCGTCTGTCCCCCACTCAATATCTACTTCTGCAGAAGGCTCAGTGAAAGGGAAGTAGGACGGACGAAATCGCACTTTTAAATCACGCTCAAAAAATTCTCTCAAAAACGCTTCTATCGTGCTTTTTAAATCAGCAAAGCTAATATTTTTATCAACACAAAGCCCTTCAACCTGATGGAACATAGGAGTATGGGTCATATCAGAGTCACAGCGATAAACCTTCCCAGGACAAATTACCCTTATCGGTGGCTGATTTTCTTTCATGGTTCTAACCTGCACTGGAGAAGTATGGGTTCTCAACAGCGTATGGCTATTAAAATAAAAAGTATCGTGCATTGCCCTTGCTGGATGGTGTGAGGGAATATTCAACGCTTCAAAGTTATGATAATCGTCCTCAATTTCAGGTCCCTCAGCCACACTAAAGCCCACACTACCAAAAAATGCTTCTATCCGCTCCATGGTTTTAGTGACTGGATGTATACTACCTTTCGACTGACGCCTACCAGGCAAAGTAACATCCAGTGTTTCACTGGCTAACTTTGCATTTAACTGCTGCTGCTTAAGTAGCGCTTTATTTTCATTGATAGCCTGCTGCACTTGTTGCTTGGCTTCATTAATTTTGGCACCTGCTTGCGGCCGTTCCTCAGCACTCAGCTTGCCTAAGCCTTTTAGCAATTGGGTAATTTCACCTTTTTTACCTAAATACTGCACCCGCACCTGATCCAGTGCAGCCTCATCAGCTGCTGAGGATACATCGGCTAATGCAGCAGCAACTAATGCATTAAGATTTTCCATGGGTCACTCCGGCTATTGGTATTGGGTCTCTTATAAAAACCTTCTCAAAAATACAGTTGTGCTGCTTGTTCAGCATTTCAATATACTTAACTAGATGTACAACACTAACCACCATTTTTGGCAAGGCTTTCCTGCTTCTTAGATTTTTCATGCTCCATAAACTAAGAAAGGAGGCTTTAGCCTCCTTTCTTAGTTTCAGTCGATGTACAAATCTGGTTAGGCTAGTGCCAGCTTTGCCTTTTCGACTATCTGCGTAAACACTTCTTTATCATTAACAGCCAAGTCAGCTAAGACTTTACGGTCGATGGCAACAGAAGCTTTCTTCAGACCAGCAATAAAGCGGCTATAGGAAAGGCCGTTCATGCGGGCACCCGCATTAATACGAGCAATCCACAGTGCACGGAATTGACGCTTACGCTGACGACGGTCACGATAAGCATACTGGCCTGCTTTAGTAACAGCTTGTTTAGCTACACGAAATACTCGACTACGAGCACCGTAATAACCTTTAGCCTGCTTTAAAATTTTCTTATGACGGCGACGCGCCACAACACCACGTTTAACTCGAGGCATTCCTCACTCCTACTTAAAAAATATTGAACCCTAAGAAAAGTTGACTAGTTAGCTCGCAGCATTCTTTTTACTGCTGGTACATCAGCAGCAGCCACTGCAGAAGTACCACGTAACTGACGCTTACGCTTAGTGGTCATTTTGGTGAGGATGTGGCTTTTAAACGCACTTTTACGCTTAAAACCAGACGCAGTCTTTTTAAAGCGCTTCGCAGCACCTTTGTTGGTTTTCATCTTTGGCATAATAATCACTCCGCATTCGTGAGGCTTATAGCCTTTGCCATTTAATTGATAAAAAGTAGCAGGACTGGTTTAGACCAGTCTCACTACTTTTTCTTTTTCGGGGCTAGCACCATGATCAACTGACGGCCTTCCATTTTAGGATACTGCTCAACGGTACCAAAGTCTTCTAAGTCAGCTTCAACCCGTTTTAACAGCTCTAATCCCAATTCTTGGTGAGCCATCTCTCGACCGCGGTATCTTAACGACACCTTGGCTTTATTGCCCTCTGTCAGGAAACGTATCAGGTTGCGCAGTTTTACCTGATAATCCCCTTCTTCGGTTCCCGGGCGAAATTTAATTTCTTTCACCTGGGTTTGTTTCTGCTTTTTCTTTGCAGCCGCTTTCTGCTTTTTAAGCTCAAACAGATGCTTGCCATAATCCATTACTTTACAAACAGGTGGCTCGGCACTGCTATTGATTTCGACTAGATCAAGCGTAGCTTCTTTTGCCTTAGCCAATGCATCTGATAAATCTACAATGCCTACCTGATCGCCATCAGCTCCAATCAAACGCACCTGTTTAGCACGAATCTCATCGTTGATACGATTGGCACGTTTTTCTCTTCTGTTGTCGCGCTTAATTGTAATGTCTCCTACTTCGATTCACTCTGTAATCGGCCGCGTAATTCTATATCTGCTGACAGATGCTTGCAGAACTCTTCGATTGAGAGGGTTCCTAGGTCTTGCCCTTTTCGAGTCCTTACAGCGACCGTCCCAGCATTCATCTCTTGATCACCAACAACCAAGAGATAAGGTACTTTTTGTAAAGTGTGCTCGCGGATTTTAAAACTGATTTTTTCGTTTCTCAAGTCTGATACCACGCGATAGCCTTGATTTTTTAGTTGATCAACGACTTTCGCTGCATAGTCAGCTTGATTATCGGTAATATTTAACACCACCGCTTGCACAGGTGCCAGCCAAGGTGGCATTGCACCCTCATAGTGCTCAATTAAAATACCGATAAAACGCTCAAACGAGCCAAGTATAGCACGGTGTAGCATCACTGGAACTTGACGAGAGCCATCTTCAGCCACATATTGAGCACCCAATCGATCAGGCATTGAAAAATCGACTTGGATTGTTCCACACTGCCATACCCGACCAATACAGTCTTTTAATGAAAACTCAATTTTAGGTCCATAAAAGGCACCTTCACCAGGTAGCTCTTCCCAAACCAAGCCAGTAGCATCCAGTGCAGTGGCAAGTGCCGTTTCCGCCTGATCCCATACAGCATCAGAGCCAACTCGCTGCTCAGGACGAGTGGATAGTTTCAGAATCACTTCATCAAAACCAAAGTCTCGGTAAACAGCAAATAATAAGTCTATAAACGTGGCTACTTCTTGCTGAATCTGATCCTCAGTACAGAAAATATGTGCATCATCCTGATTAAAGTTTCTTACCCGCATCAGACCATGTAAGGTACCAGATGGTTCATCACGATGACAGCAGCCAAATTCAGCCAGACGTAATGGCAGGTCACGGTAACTCCGTAGCCCCTGATTAAATACCTGAACATGGCAAGGACAGTTCATTGGCTTTACAGCATAATCACGGCTTTCTGAATGCGTTGTAAACATCATGTCCTGGAATTTATCCCAGTGGCCCGATTTCTCCCATAACGTCCTATCAACCACTTGTGGGGTTTTAATTTCCAGGTAGCCATGATCACGTTGAACCTGTCGCATATACTGCTCAACCACTTGGTAAATCGTCCAGCCATGATGATGCCAAAATACCATACCCGGCGCTTCTTCCTGAGTATGAAATAACCCTAGTCGCTTACCTAGCTTACGATGGTCCCGTTTTTCTGCTTCTTCCAAACGATGTAAATAAGCTTTTAGCTGCTTTTTATCAGCCCAAGCAGTACCATAAATACGCTGCAACATTTCATTATTGGAGTCGCCTCGCCAGTAGGCGCCAGCCAATTTAGTGAGTTTGAAGGCCCTCAAAAAACGGGTATTAGGCACATGGGGACCACGACACATATCAGTGTATTCTTCATGATGATATAAGCCGACCGCCTTAACAGTGTCGTCCATGTCATCAATCAGCTGTACCTTATAGCTCTCATCACGATCAAGAAACACCTGTCGCGCTTCTTCCACAGGAGTCATTTTTTTAATGACAGGATAATCTTTTTTAATCAACTCACCGATTCGGGTCTCAATTGCCTGCAGATCTTCCTGAGTAAATGAGCGTTCATAAGCAATGTCATAATAGAAACCATTTTCTATCACGGGACCGATAGCCATTTTTGCTGTCGGAAACAGCTGCTTTACTGCATGGCCAACCAAGTGAGCAAATGAGTGACGAATAATGTCAACACCTTCTTCATCTTTGGCAGTAATGATTTGCAGTTCAGCATCGTCTTCGATTAGGTCACAGGCATCTTTTAGTTGACCATTGACACGACCAGCAATCGTTGCTTTAGCCAGTCCAGGACCAATTGACTCAGCGATAGCTAACACAGATACGGGTTGATCAAATTGGCGGTTACTGCCATCAGGAAGGGTAATTACAGGCATTAGATTTCCTTACTTTGTTCAGTGGTGACCCACACCAAAGGCCACATGTTTAGTTTGCTTTGTAAGGTAAACTCAGTCAGAAGACTTGTTTGTTAACTCAAACATTCAAAGCGAAACAGAAAAAGCCAGTCACTGGACTGGCCTCTTTTTAAACTTGGTAGGCGCGATTGGAGTCGAACCAACGACCTCCACCATGTCAAGGTGGCGCTCTAACCAACTGAGCTACGCGCCTGAAACGTGGGGCGTACCTTATCAATCATTTAAAAAAAAGACAACCCCTATTTTGCAATGTCATCTTGGATGAAAGTCATACTTGATAGTAATCCCGATACCACTGAACAAAACGGTCAATACCTTCGGCAACTGTTGTACTTGGCTTGTAGTCCACATCATTAACTAGGTCTTCTACATTGGCATAAGTGTCAGGCACATCACCAGGCTGTAATGGCAACAAGTTCATTTCCGCTTTTTTGCCTAGCTTGTCTTCCAAAGTACTAATGTATGTCAGCAGTTCCACTGGTTGATTGTTACCAATATTGTATACCCGCCACGGGGCTTTGGAGGTACCAGGATCTGGGCTCATACCAGTCCAGTCAGGATTTACAGTGGCTGTTTTATCAAGGGTTCTGACTACACCTTCAACAATGTCATCAACATAGGTAAAGTCACGACGATGCTTTCCATAGTTAAAAACATCTATTGGTTTACCAGCCAGAATATTTTTGGTAAATAAAAACAGCGCCATGTCCGGCCGTCCCCAAGGGCCATAAACCGTAAAAAAGCGTAACCCAGTAGTAGGTAAGCCGTATAATGAAGAGTAGGTATGTGCCATCAGCTCGTTAGACTTTTTAGTGGCTGCATACAGCGATAACGGGTGATCCACATTATGATGCACAGAAAATGGCATTTCTTCATTAGCGCCATAGACTGAACTCGAAGATGCATAAACCAGATGCTTAACCTGCTGATGCCGACAACCTTCCAAAATATTCATAAAGCCAACGATATTACTATCGATATAAGCATGGGGGTTTTCTAAAGAGTACCGAACTCCAGCCTGGGCAGCCAAGTGAACCACCTTATCAAACTGCTCTTCAGCAAATAGTTTAGCGATTCCATCTTTATCAGCCAGGTCCATTTTAACAAACTGAAAGTTAGCAGCTTGCTTCTGGTTTTCAATCAGTTTCAATCGATCCAGCTTGAGGTTAACGTCATAATAATCATTAACATTGTCCAAACCTACAACTTGATCACCACGGGATAATAAATAAAGAGCCACATGACAACCAATAAACCCAGCCGCTCCTGTTACTAAAATCTTCATATTATTGCTCAACTTGGCTTCCTACTTAATGAGACTGCCGCAAAACGATTGCGCTAATATTTTCCACCAGCTTCCTGATAGTATACAACACTTGCTTCTTACAAAAACTGCAAAACAAGGCTGTATTATTTTACGTTTTTCATACAACCTTGCCACGCCCAATAGCTTGATAGCTAAATCCCAGATCTGCCATTGTATGGGGATCATAAATATTACGGCCATCAAAAATGACAGGTTGGCGTAACCGCTGTTTCATCTGCTCAAAGTCAGGGGCACGAAATACTGCCCACTCTGTACAGATAACCAATACATCTGCATCAACTAAAGCATCGTAAGGACTATCAACCAGTGTCAGCTTCGGATTTCCCTCATAGATTAACTGTGCCTGTGCCATGGCTTCTGGGTCAAATGCCTTAACGGATGCACCCACCTGCCATAATTGCTCCATCAACAGTCGACTAGGGGCTTCACGCATATCATCTGTTTTTGGCTTAAATGCCAACCCCCATAAAGCAACTACTTTGCCACTTAGCTCCCCACCAAAGTACTGACGGAGCTTATAAAATAACACTTGCTTCTGCTTTTGATTAACCTGATCGACCGTCTCTAATAAGGTTAGAGGACTACCAGCTGTTCTGGCTGTCTGCGTAATCGCCTTAACATCCTTTGGAAAACAGGAGCCCCCATAACCACAGCCAGGATAAATAAAGTGATAACCAATTCGATGATCAGAACCAATGCCTAACCGAACCTGCTCAATATCAACACCTAAGCACTCAGCTAAATTAGCCATATCGTTCATAAAACTAATTTTGGTCGCCAGCATTGCATTGGCTGCATACTTGGTTAGCTCTGCCGCCTTAACCTCCATAAACATCATTCTGTTATGGTTACGATTAAATGGCGCATAAATTTCAGACATCACCTGTTTTGCGTTTTCTGACTCAGCACCGACTACAATTCGGTCAGGTCGCATAAAATCTGTAACAGCCGCTCCTTCCTTGAGAAACTCAGGATTTGCCACCACTTCAACGTTAGCCGTTAAGTCACGTGCCTTTAGTTGCTGAGTAATCACGTGTTTAACTTTTTCAGCCGTGCCAACAGGTACGGTCGATTTAGTAACAATAATTTTACTATCAGTAATATGACTGCCAATTTGCTCAGCTAAGCTTAATACATGCTGTAAATCCGCTGAACCATCTTCGTTGGGTGGCGTTCCTACTGCAATAAAAATAACATCTGCATAATTAAGAGACTGCAAAAAGTCGTCACTGAAAAAGAGCCGCTGACTTATATTGCGCTTTATGATTTGGGCCAGACCAGGCTCAAAAAAAGGCACCTGGCCTTGCAACAACTGCTGGATTTTTTCACGATTAATATCAAAGCAAAAAACTTGATGCCCTACATCAGCCAGGCAAGCCCCTGTTACAAGGCCTACATAGCCTGTCCCCATAATGGTTATTTTCATGAGTAATCGCTTTAAGAAAATTACAGCCTATCATCAACCCATGCTTTAGGAAGCGCACTTTTTACATCAAACAACACACCATTTGGTGCTTTTAGTGCATTAAGCTGATCTTCTGTTAGAGAAACAAACTGTTGATGCCCAACAGCTAAGATAATGGCTTGATATTCCTGCTTAGGCAGCTCTGTCATTACTTCCAACTGATATTCATGACGTGCTTCTGCAGGGTCAACCCAAGGGTCATGTACATCAACTTGCACTCCCCAACCTTGCAGTTCTGAGATGATATCAATGGCTTTGGTATTACGTAGATCTGGGCAATTTTCTTTAAAGGTCAGCCCCAAAATAAGTACTTTTGCTTCCGACAGGTTTAGTTTTCTTCCCACCATTAGCTTTAACACTCGGTTGGCAACAGTGGCACCCATTCGGTCGTTAATCCGCCGGCCAGCCAAAATCACTTCAGGGCGATAGCCAATGGACTTTGCTTTATGGGTAAGGTAGTAAGGGTCTACACCAATACAGTGGCCGCCGACTAATCCTGGGCGAAATGGTAAGAAATTCCATTTGGTTCCCGCTGCTTCTAACACTTCTAATGTATCAATGCCGATCCGCTCAAAAATCAACGCTAACTCATTAATCAAGGCAATGTTCAAGTCTCGCTGAGTATTTTCAATTACCTTCGCTGCTTCAGCTACTTTAATACAAGACGCTTTATGAGTACCTGCAGTAATAATGCTCGCATACAGTTGATCCACCAGATCAGCGACTTCAAGAGTCGATCCAGAAGTTACCTTTTTAATGGTGGTTAAGCGATGTTCTTTATCGCCTGGGTTAATTCGCTCAGGACTATAGCCTGCAAAAAAATCCTGGTTATAGGCCAGCCCGGAGCCCTGCTCTAGAATTGGAATACAGTGCTCTTCGGTTGCTCCTGGGTAAACTGTTGATTCATAGATAACAATATCACCGTTGCTGATTACTTTAGCGAGCATTTCACTGGCTTTGGTTAAAGGAGTTAAATCAGGCTGCCGATAGGCATCAATTGGTGTAGGAACCGTCACAATATAAATAGAGCAGTCTTTCAAGTCAGCTACACTCGCTGTATAACTGAGTTTATCTACCGCTTTTAGCTCTGCTGAATCCACTTCTAAGGTTTTATCTACACCATCACACAGCTCAGCAACTCGCGTTTGATTAATATCAAAGCCTACTGTGTTATAGTGCTTGCCAAACTCCACAGCTAATGGCAAACCCACATAGCCTAAGCCAATTACTGCGATTTTCCGGTCTTTTAATCGCTGATCCATGTAGTCGTTTCTCCGCCTAAAATCTAACTCATTTATCAATTAAAGGTTAAAACTGTCGGCAAGTATAATCCTAGTAGGCACTAATGACTACGCAAGCAATCTCGACCAAGCCCCAACTATTGTAAGAGTGCATTTTGCTTTAACTGATTAATGTGATCACGTACCGATGCTGCTTCCTCAAACTCAAGGTTCTTGGCATGCTCATACATTTTCTCTTCAAGCTTGCTGATTTGCGCTAATAAACTCTCCGAGCTAGCGTGCTTCACTTGATACTGCGCTTCAGGCTCAGCAACTTTCTTCTGCTGCTTGCCCTTCTTACCTTTTTTCCCTGGAATAGTGGCACCTTCAAGGATATCTGCAACGGCTTTGATCACTCCTTTTGGCGTAATGCCATGCTGTTGATTATACGCCACCTGCTTTGCTCGGCGGCGTCCAGTTTCATCAATGGCACGTTGCATGGAGCCAGTAATCTTATCCGCATACAAAATCGCTTTACCGTGAATGTTGCGAGCCGCACGACCAATGGTTTGAATCAACGAGCGATCTGAGCGCAAGAAACCTTCTTTATCTGCATCCAAAATAGCCACCAAAGCGACTTCAGGCATATCCAGACCTTCTCTTAGCAGGTTAATACCCACCAACACATCAAATACCCCCAAGCGTAAGTCTCGAATAATTTCTACACGTTCAACCGTATCAATATCTGAGTGCAAGTAACGAACCTTAACCCCATGCTCAAGAAGAAATTCTGTTAAATCTTCTGCCATTCGTTTAGTTAAGGTAGTCACCAATACTCGCTGTTGCTGCTCTACATACACACTGATCTCAGACAGCAAGTCATCAATCTGGCTGGTTGCAGGTCGAACTTCTATTTCTGGATCAATCAAACCTGTTGGCCGAACCACCAGCTCTACTTGCTGACCCTGGTGTTCTATTTCATAAGGGCCTGGTGTTGCTGATACAAAGATCGTTTGTGGGCTTTTCAACTCCCACTCTTCAAACTTCATGGGACGATTGTCAAGGGCTGAAGGTAGTCGAAAGCCGTATTCTACCAGAGTTTCTTTCCGGGACCGGTCACCACGATACATGGCTCCCACTTGCGGCACGGTTACATGAGACTCATCAATTACTAACAAAGCATCATCGGGCAGGTAGTCAAAGAGGGTTGGTGGTGGTTCACCTGGAGTCCGACCAGAAAGATAGCGGGAGTAGTTTTCAATACCTGTGCAATAACCCAGCTCTATAATCATTTCTAAATCATAGCGAGTGCGTTGCTCTAAGCGCTGAGCTTCAACCAGCTTATTGTTATTTCGAAGCTGCTCCAGCCGCTCTTTTAATTCAACTTTTATTTCTTCAACAGCATCCAACAATTTTTGTCTTGGTGTCACATAGTGGGACTTAGGGAAAATGGTGACTCGGGGAAGTTTCTGAGTAACAGCGCCAGTCAATGGATCAAAATAAGCCAGTTGGTCAATCTCTTCATCAAATAGCTCAACTCGAATGGCCTCCTGTTCAGAGTCTGCTGGAAAAATATCAATAACATCACCGCGTACTCGATAAGTTCCCCTTCGTAACTCAAGATCATTACGAGTATATTGCAGCTCTGCCAGTCGCCTTAGAATGGTACGCTGGTCAACTGTATCACCTCGATCAAGGTGCATCACCATTTTCAAATAAGATTCTGGATCACCCAAACCATAGATTGCTGAAACAGTAGCCACTATGATGGTATCAGACCTTTCTAGTAAGGCCTTTGTTGCCGAAAGGCGCATCTGCTCAATGTGGTCATTGATTGAAGCGTCTTTTTCAATATAGGTATCAGAGGTAGGTACATAAGCTTCTGGCTGGTAATAGTCATAATAAGAAACAAAGTACTCAACAGAATTATTAGGAAAAAAACTTTTGAATTCGCCGTACAATTGGGCAGCTAGCGTCTTATTATGTGCCATCACCAACGTGGGACGCTGAAGCTGCTCAATCACTTTGGCTACTGAGTAGGTTTTGCCTGACCCAGTAACCCCTAATAAAGTTTGTGAAGCCAGGCCAGCATTCACCCCTTTTACAACAGCCTTAATCGCGGAGCCTTGATCACCTGCCGGCTGAAACGTTGAAACAACTTGAAATTGCTTTGTCATGGTTCCTGAAGCCTGCTTCATCTAGTATGATGGATGAGCAAAAGATCTAAAAAGCCAGTTAATACCAATCCAATATATTGGGACTATTTTTGACTGGCAATTACCCCGAAGCGTAAACATTTTTTACGAGTGGGTATACAGGCTAGCCTGAGCAAATCAAATAGTAAACACATAAACCGATTTAAGAGGAATCAAGGTGGACGTGCAGCTCTCCCTTCGTGTCAGTGCCATCAAACCTTCCCCCACATTAGCCGTCACCAGCCGTGCAGCCGCACTACGTGCTGAAGGTAAAGATATTATCGGCCTAGGTGCTGGTGAGCCTGATTTTGACACCCCCAAACACATTAAAGATGCCGCGATTGCAGCCATTAGTGCTGGTCAAACAAAATATACCGCCGTAGATGGTACAGCCGAGCTGAAGCAAGCCATTATCAATAAACTGTCCAATGATAATCAGCTTATCTATCAGCCAAACCAGATTCTGGTTTCCTCTGGTGGCAAACAAAGCTTTTTCAACTTAGCTTTAGCCCTGTTAAACCCTGGTGATGAAGTGATTATCCCTGCTCCCTACTGGGTTTCTTATCCAGATATGGTAAAGATCGCAGAGGCCAGGCCCATCATTATCTCTACCCTGGAGGAAAACCGGTTTAAGCTCACTGCTGAACAACTATCAGCTGCTATTACAGATAAAACCCGGCTGGTTGTTTTGAATAGCCCCTCAAACCCCACCGGTGTCGCCTATACCAAAGCTGACTTAGCTGCACTCGCTGAAGTACTTCAAGCCCATCCCAAGGTGTTGATCGCCACCGATGATATGTACGAAAAAATACTGTGGAGTGATGAGCCATTCTGCAATATTGTAAATGCAGCACCTGACTTATACCCTCGCACCATTGTACTTAATGGTGTTTCAAAGGCTTATTCCATGACTGGCTGGCGGATTGGTTACGCAGCAGGGCCAGCCAACCTCATTGCAGCCATGAAAAAAATCCAATCCCAAAGTACCTCCAACGCTTGCTCTATTTCACAAGCTGCTGCAACGGCTGCACTGAGCAATTCCCAAGCGTGCGTAAAAGAAATGGTTAAAGCCTTCAAAGTACGTCATGACCTGGTAGTTGAAAGGCTCAACCAGCTGCCTGGTGTTTCCTGCATTGAAGCTGATGGTGCATTTTATGCTTTTGCCAACTTTAATGAAGCCATGAACAATAAAGGCATGAACAGTGATGTGGATTTTGCTGAGTATTTACTCGAACAGGCAAGGGTTGCTTTAGTACCAGGCTCTGCTTTTGGTGCACCTGGCTATATGCGGTTATCTTATGCAACAAGTGAAGCGATTCTTAATGAAGCATTAGACCGTATACATCAGGCGTTGTAAGAAACAGAAAAAAAAGAAAGCTCGCCAGTTGGCGAGCTGCAAGTATTTTAGGGTAGTACAAGGTTTAATCAGATTTAACACTTTGTTGTAAAAACGAATTTTAACCACCAACAAAGTGTTGACCTTCTCCTAACAAGTTATTAGTATACCACCCCGTTAGCGCTTCCCCGATAGCTCAGTTGGTAGAGCAAATGACTGTTAATCATTGGGTCACTGGTTCGAGTCCAGTTCGGGGAGCCAACTTTAACTGTTCAATTAAATAAAGCTCTTTATTTAATTAGTATTTTTCCTTCATTTTTACTCAAAGTTCCTTCACCGATCCCTTTAACTTCAAGCAGCTGTTCGATACTAGTAAAGTCGCCATGCTCGTCACGGTAAGCAATAATCGCTTTTGCTTTAGCTTCACCAATACCTGTTAACACCTCTGCAATAGTAACCGCATCGGCTGTATTAATATTTACTTCACTAGCACTTGCCCAAGTAAAGCTAGCCGCCAATACAGAAAATGCAAGGATTACAGATTTGAATAGATTTTTCATTGAGAAAGACTCCTTTCAACTATTTAATTCATGTCTAAAAGAAGTCCAAAAGATACCAAGCAAAAGTTTGTTTTTTAACCACCCTTATTTAAAATAAAGAACCAAGCCTCATATATTTTTTTGCACTAGAATAAAGATGCTTTTACGAGAATAATATTCAATTTTTTATTAATTAACTGAGCAAAAATAAAACAGCAAAAACAGTTTCACCCAATTCAGTTTAAAAATCTAATACCTGAAATAATTTAAGGGTTAGTCTATTTTTTATAAGATAGCCACCCGATAACAAACAAGTTTTCAACTAAATACCACAACTGACACCTGTGCCTTTCAAACCACAATAACCATCAGGATTTTTAGCTAAATATTGCTGATGATATTCCTCTGCATAGTAAAAATGTTTCAGCGCAGTAATTTCAGTGGTAATTTCAGCATACCCATCACGGGTCAAAGCCTCCTGATAATACCGTTTCGATTGCGCTGCTTGTTGCAGCTGTTCAGGTGAGGTTACGTAAATAGCAGAACGGTATTGAGTTCCCTGATCATTGCCCTGCCTCATTCCCTGAGTAGGATTATGAGACTCCCAAAATAACTGTAACAATTGCTGGTAGCTAACCTGGTCAGGGTTAAAGACCACTACTACTACTTCGGTATGCCCTGTCATACCTGAACATACTTCTTGGTAAGTAGGATTAGGAGTAAAACCACCTGCATATCCAACTGCTGTGGTATAAACACCCGCTAGCTGCCAAAACAAGCGCTCAGCTCCCCAGAAACATCCCAACCCAAATACAGCCTGCTGATACCCCTCAGGAAATGGTGGCATCAAAGGGTTATCCGAAACAAAGTGCTTATTGGTAATCTTCATCAATTCGTCACGACCTGGTAATGCTTGTGCTGCCGATATCATTGTAGACTTATCATGCTTTAACATTTTGCGAATCCTTACAAGTTAGACCCAATTTCACTACCACTAATCAAGGAGAGTACTCTATGACCACCCCATCCTACATACCAGAAGGTATGCCACAACTGATGCCCTATATTACAGTTAAAGACATTGAAGCTTCACTGAAGTTTTATCAAACATGTTTTGGCTTTATGCCAGCAGAAAGCCCTTTGGCTGATGGCAATACGCTGGTCCACGCAGAAATGTCCTTTCATAACGCCCGAATCATGTTAGGTAGACAAGGGGCTATGCAAAATAATAGCGTGACACCCAAGCATAGCCAGATTCAGCATGGTATCGGCCTTTATATGTACTGCCCCGATGTCAAAGCACACTATGAACAAGCAAAATCAGCAGGTGCAGAAATTATTATGGAGCCTGCCTTAATGTTTTGGGGGGATGAAATGTACTCCGTTGCAGATGCTGATGGCTATCACTGGTCATTTGGAGAGAATAAAGAGGCCTTCGACCCAAATAAAATACCTCCTGGGTTTAACGTAAAATAAACTGGTCAGTCCCAACATTTCAATCAGACCACAGAAAGCTTCCATGGGGCACAAGTAAGCTCTGCTCTCCAACATTTTTACTATGTAGCCTCTTTAAGCCCACTATAACTATAGCTGGGCTTAATAGAATTAAATCTGATAAATATATCTTTATTTTGCATAAAATGACTATCTCTTTGCTTAACTCTGACAAAAGATAGGCGTCTGTTATACTACAAATAATATGGTTAACTGGCCTAATATCAGCTCATTAAAGCGGTAGTGCTTCATCATGCCTAACTATATCTTTGCGAACAAATCCTCCTCTAATGAGCCTACTAAAAAAGCTGATACAAGCTCATCAACTACAGAAAAGTGGAAAGTGATGGTGGTTGACGATGATCTTGAAGTACACACAATCACTAAAATGGTCTTAAGTAACTTTACATTCGAAGGCTCTAAAATTGAGTTTACCAGTGCTTACTCAGGACAAGAAGCATGCCAGTTAATTGAAAAGGAATCTAATATAGCCCTGATTTTATTAGATGTCGTAATGGAAACCGATCACGCAGGTCTTGAGGTAGTTAAATATATTAGAGAAAATCTAAAAAACCCTTTTGTGAGAATAGTCCTTCGCACAGGGCAACCAGGCCAAGCACCAGAAAACGAAGTAATCATTAATTACGACATTGATGATTATAAAGAAAAAACTGAGTTAACCTCCCAAAAACTATTTACTTTAATGCGCTCCAACCTGCGCTCTTATCGGAATATCATGTCCATTGAAAAAAATAAGCAAGGACTTAGAGAAGTCATTCAATCTCTGGATAATATTTATCAATTTCGATCTCTCAATCAATTACTAACAGGTGTAGCAACCCAGCTTTGTGGGCTACTTCATTTAACTGATAATACGTTAATTATTAACAATAACCACCTTGCTACAGCAAACTTATCAGGCTCAACTGATATAAAAGTGCTTTGTGGTACAGGCTGTCATGAAACCTCAACCGGCAGCGATATTACTCAATTAGATGACAGCATCCAAACTTGTATCAAAACAGCTTTAGAAAAAAAACAAAGCATCTGTACTGAAAATGGCTACGCTTACTATACTTCACGGCATAACAATGAATTAGTCATGTATTTTTCAGGCATTAATAAAATAGATACGTTAAGTGCTATAGAAAAACATTTAATAGATATTTTTCTACATAATGTCACTACATGCTTAGAAAACTTAAAGTTGAGCGAAGAAAGTGATCAAATCCAACGTAAAATTATCAACACACTAGGCTCTGCTGTAGAAAACCGCTCCAAAGAGACCGGGGCTCATATCCAACGAGTAGCAGAATACTCAAAATTACTTGCTATAAAGTTAGGGTTAAGTGCAACAGAAGCTGAAATTGTTGAAATGGCATCCCCCCTACATGATATAGGTAAGGTAGCAATCCCCGATGCCATTTTGCATAAACCCGAAAAGCTGACTGATACCGAATGGGAAGTAATGAAAACTCATGCAGAAGCTGGCTACAATATTCTTAAAGGTGATGAATCAAGAGTATTTTATGCGGCCAGTGTTATCGCTCAGCAACACCACGAAAAATGGGATGGCTCGGGTTATCCTAATCAACTAGCCGGTGAAGATATTCATATCTATGGTCGTATTACAGCATTGGCTGATGTCTTTGATGCATTAAGTAGTAAACGCTGTTACAAAAGTCCATGGGAAATAGATGATGTACTTGGATATATAACAAAAGAGCGAGCTAAGCACTTTGACCCGACGTTGGTTGATATCCTAATAAATAACATAGATGAGTTTATCTCAATCAAAGAGCGTTACAAAGACAGATAAAATTGCTATCATAAACCATTTCTAATGATGGTCGAATAAAAGATTCAGCACAATATACATTAAAAGTCGAATTTAAATCCAAGAGTAAAGTTTATTTTGTTATCGTTTCGTTGATTAGCACTTATACCATCAGGTGAAAAGTTAACTGTTATTAACTCATCAGACAACAAGTTATTAACTGTTGCAAAGATTGTCAGTCCATTTTTTTGATATTGATAGTTAATAGCTAAATCAGCAGAATCATCAGCAATTTGCCGCTGACTAATATAGCGCAAACTAGCTCCAAGCAAGTGATTTTGAAGCCGATAATGACCTCCAATATTAACAGTTAACTCAGGTACTAACGCAGCAAAAGCATCATTATTTATACCTGTTCGGTTACCTTCGTGATTATAAGCTAAGTTTGCGTGTAAACGGGAATTCTTCAACTGAACCTGATAATCTAACTCTAGTCCTTTACGAGCAAAAGAGTCTCTATTGGTAAACAACAAAAAAGGTGGCGGAGCTGGAAACCGGGTAATAAAGTCTTCCCCTTCATAGTAATATAAATTGGCAACAAACAACTTTTCTGGTGTGACATATGAATAAGCCAGATCCAACATTTCAACAGATTCTGGCTTTAAAGAACTGCCACTGGCAGTAATGTTTGTTTCAAAATTGGGTGAGGTAAAACCGACGGAATAAAGCAACTTTAAAGATTGCTGGTTATCAATAGAGTACACTAGAGAAGTTCTTGGCGTTACTTTAAAACCTGATGCTTGATTATCTGTTGCCCTTGCTCCTACTAGAATACGCCAGTTATCCCAATGAAAATCCAACTGACCATAAACAGCGTCTTCGCGCACATCATCTGCTGAAAAAAGTAGTTCAACATCACCTGAGTTTTTTGATATATTTCTAAAGTCATCCACTTTTCGTAGTTCAGTTTCTACTCCAGCTAAATAATCCATTATTTCATTGACTTTACCCTCTGCTAAAAGCCCAGTACGAAAGCGAAAGTTATCTTGCCAACTATCATCAAATCGTGAGGTCATATCTGGTGATAAGAAGGTTGGAGCATATTGATTATAATCAGCAAACACAGATAGTGAATGTTCTTGCCAACTCCATTGGTAGTCGCCATGTAATAACAATCCTTCTGTTTTCACATCAGGCACTTTCGAGTCAATCAACGCCCCAGGTATTGGTGGTGGCGAACCAGGCATTGGAAATGGAGGAACCTTAACAATGGCTCCTTCAGTAAAATCATTAAAATATGATAAAAATACTTGTCCATGATCATGATCAAACTGAATAAAAATAGACTCAAATAACTCTTTTTGTTGATACTTATCTGGAGCAACCATCTGATTTAACTGCCTAACTTCTGCTTCATAACCCTCATCTTTATGTTGTTTTTCATAGGCAATAACAATGCTACTTCCTACTTCTTTACTATCACCAGAGGAGAAAGCATAGCGATAATACCCTGTTGAATTTACTGTAGGGTTTGAACCATAATCGACTTGAATAGAGCCGCCAGGGGTTTCTTTAGTGATCACATTTATCACCCCCGCAATTGCATTAGATCCGTAAATAACAGCGCCTGGCCCTCGTATAATTTCTATTTTATCAATAGCGGCCCAAGGAATGCCCAGGACAGGAATGTTACTGTGAGAAGGAGACCAGTATGGAACCTCATTAAGCAACACTAATATTTTGGCCCCAAAATCTGAAGCAGCCCCTCTTACCATTATTTGTGGTGTTCCAGATACATTTCGATCCACAACAAACCCAGGCACAAAGCTGATCACCTCTTTTAACGAACGCAAACCTAATTTACTCAAATCTTCTGCTGTGTAACTAGATACAACGGCTGGGGTATTAGCGATATTCTCTTGTTTTATTGAGGCAATAGATATGTCTATATTTAAAAGTTCTTCTATTGGCAGTTCATACAAGCTATCTTGATCATCATGGTTAGCCCCATTTCTAGCATATAATTCAGCTGCTAGTAGCAACAGCACTCCACCAACAAAGAAACTGCCCCTCCAGTCAATTTTTTTACTACTTATCATACAGATGCTGTTACCTATTGAAGCATGACATGCTTATAGTGTCATTACCCATTTAAATATAAACTGTCATCCCTTTATGCTATTGTTTAGCAGACATGAAAAATCTTAATTTTTTATATGCAATTTATTTAGATTTTCTTTTCTTTAATTTCTTCCTATTATTATCAATACTTGCACTAACGGATTGTTCAGTCTAAACAAACAAATAAAGGCCAATTGACAACAAATAAAATAATTCAAAAAATAATCCTATGAAGCCGCAAATAGGCACATTTATTTTTATTAAACACTACCTTAATCATATGCTACTTATGGTGACCACCAGTCTTTTCTCTATAGGTTCATATGCCAGCGAAGATGAACTGGGTGAACTTCTGGAAATGGATTTAGAAGAGCTGGTAACCATCACTATAGCATCAAAACGTGAAGAACCCCTTAGTAATGCACCTGGTATTATTAGCGTCATTACAGCTGACGATATTAGAAAATTTGGAGCCCGCAACCTTCGTGATATATTAAATCGCCAAACCAGCTTTATGATTGTGGGTGGGCATGTGTTGCCTGAATCTCGGTCTGTATTAAGAGGGGCTCTGGAAGCACCACAAGACAATCAAATACTTTATCTGTTAAATGGACGTCCAATAGCCGACACTCAAAGCAGCAATGTACATGTTGACCTATTCCTAACATTTCCAATAAAAACCATTGAGCAAATAGAAATTATTCGTGGCCCTGGCTCTGTCCTATATGGAAGCAATGCTTTTAGTGGTATTGTTAATATCAAGACTAAAGCAGGGACTTCGTTTGATGATACTATATCCTTCAGTTACGGTTCATTCGCAACAAAATCTGCCAATCTGCAAGGTAGCACATCATTCGCAGAGGGTTGGTTAACAGGCGCTGTACACACAACTGATTTTACTGGTGATGAGTTTTCTGATATCAAAGACCTTACCGGCCAAACAGATAATTACCCAATGGGTGGCCAAGGATCAAGTGCCGTATTTGTAATGGATTTCAATAATTTTAAAGTTAATGGTTATATCAGTGATGCAGAGCGAGATAATTTACTAGCAGATTTTCGATTTCCTGCCGAACAAGTAAGATCAAGACGTACATCAATCAATCTGAGTCACAACTGGGACCTATCAGAAAACTGGTCCTTCCGCAGCCATTACGGTTATTTTTCTGATTTTGCCGACCTTTTTATTGCCACAAATGGCTTAACCAATGAGGTCGATGGTACATTGCACTCACTGGAATTTAATTTACATGGGCAGCTTAATCAGCAAACAAATCTTCTCTTAGGTATCAATCCCTTATACTCAAAAGGTGATTTTGCTGAAGGAAGTCTCAGTGGTGATTGGAGCACCTGGCAGATTGGTATTTTCAGTCAAATTGACTACCAATGGTTTGACTGGTTAAAGCTGGTTGGAGGCCTTCAATTAAATCGCCCCAAAGAGTTATCAATTGATACTTCACCACGGGCTGGGCTAATTTTTAACTTCAAAAATGGCTTGCATGGCAAACTGCTTTATGGACAGGCATATCGCAATGGTGAATCTATTAACCGTTACTTTGATGGTAGCCTTGCCACAGCTAACTCTTCACTTAAGCCTGAAACCATAGAAACTTATGATGCCCAAATAGCCTATCAGGCTGAGCACTATCATATTGCACTCACTTATTACCATAGTCGTATAACCAATATCCATAAGCCTGTATTTCTTCCTAGCCTCAATAAGTTTCAAACGATCAATTCAGGCTCTGTAGAGTTTGACGGGGTAGAACTTGAAGCTACATGGCAGCTCACTAAAACATTGCGCCTTATTACTAATGCCAGTTATCAAACCAACAAAAACAATGCAGGAATAAATGATTCGACGTTTATTCCTAACCTGATGGCTAAGCTGGGTATTGCTTATGAAAGTCCTAAAGGGTTTAGCGTTGCCTTATTTGATAACTATTTTGATGACCCGACACCGTTAGATGCTGTGACAAATACTGCACAAAATAATAACCCTAAAGCTAACAGTCATCACCTTGTCACAGCTAATCTAGTGTTCAATCTGGGCAAGCTATTTGACAAACCTCAATTAGCTAATACAACTTTTTCATTGTATATAGATAATTTATTAGATGAAGAAATATTTTTTCCCAACTACTCAACCCAAACGGTAAACACTTCACCTAACTATCAAGGACGGGCTATCTATGGAACAATTCAAGTAACTTTCTAGGGTTTCTCTAGCGTTCTAATTCCCAGCTAATCTACGGAAAATTCAATTTTATATGTTAGTCCCTCTCCCTGTTGGCTTTCTACCTTAATAAGACCACCAAGCCCCTGGGTAACTAAATTATAAATAATATAAGTGCCTAGTCCGCTTCCTCCCTGCCCTCGTTTCGTTGTAAAGAACGGTTCAAATAACTTATTCAACTGCTCTTTTGCTAAGCCTTTACCATTATCCTGATACTGAATCTTTATCTGGGAGTCTAATCGATGTACATTAATTTTTATTACCCCCTGTTCTTTATCCTCAAAGCCATGAATCAATGAGTTTAAGATTAGGTTAGTAAAAATCTGCGATAAAATTCCAGGATGACTGGTAATTACTAGTTCAGCTTCACAGTCGACTATAATTTCATGTTTAACTCGCTTCAGTTTTGGTCGTAGCGATAAGATAATCTCATCCAAATATTCTTTCACCTTAAATGTCCTTATTTGCTCACTCGACTGATCGACAGCCACTTGTTTAAAGCTACGAACTAAATCAGCTGCCCGCTGTAAGTTAGAAAACAAAAGCTGACAACTTTGTTTGGCGTTCTCAATAAACTCTTCCAACATTTCAGCGGAAAGTGTTTCTTGCTCATAAGCTTTAGCTAACTGCTTTACAGTATCCTGTAAAAATGTAATCGAGGTCACCCCTATACCTATAGGGGTATTAATTTCATGAGCCACCCCTGCCACCAGTTCACCTAAGGAAGCCATTTTTTCACGCTCAACTAACTGTTGTTGCGAGGTATTTAATTGCTCTAATGTACTGCGCAGCTCTAAGTTTGACGTTTCCAGCTCATACGTTCTGGCCGCCACTTTTTGCTCCAACTCTTCATTCAGCTGTTTCATTTCTTGTTCAGCTTGTTTTTTTTCAGCCAAATATACTTGTATATCTGCCATCATGGAGTTAAATGTCTCTGCAAGCTGAGCTAATTCATCCTCAGAAACTACCGGCACTCTCAATGTATAGTCCTTTCGCTGGGTTACATTACGCGTTACTTCCATCAATGATTGGATTGGTTCGGTAATTAAACGTTGAAAGCGTATTGCAATTAAAAAAGCAATTATCAACGCTATCAGTGCTATCACAAAGCTTGCTTGGCTACTGGCGATTAAAATATCAGAGAGCTGGCGAATTTCTGCCTGAATAAATAAATAGCCTAGCGTTTCCCCTTCAAACTCAATGGGTCTGGTAAAACGAATACCTTGCGTTTCTTCTTTAAGTGTCAGGTAGTTCATATGATTATTGATAACTGGCAAACTATCACCTGGCCTAACATAGTGGGAAAATATATCGGTTTGACTGGTTAGTGGATCAGTGCGATAGATAATTACTGCTAGAATACCCGACTCAGACTCTAACGTTTGCAAAATCAAGTTTGCTGTTGTGACTTCACCAAAGGTCAGTGCAGGAATAATATTAACTGAAATGAGCTTAGCCTGTGTTTCTACGGTTTTAATCGTATCAGACTTAATCCGCTTAACCTCTAAATAGGTCAATATTGCCGTAGACAATAACAAGGCAACACATGACGCTCCCATCGCCAGCAAAATAATCTTTTCTTTTATCGTGCGAAATCCACTCAACATCGACGCTCAACTACCCCTGCCTTTATACATCTAATGCCTGTTTTCAATAAGTCTTGGTTATCATCAACAAACGTGCTTGCAACTTCACCTCACTTTTATCTAATGCCTTGCGGTTAATATAAATATTCAGTTTATTATCAATCAAAATCAGGGCAACCATTCCACCATCACTCAAAAACCCCTTACTGGCACCGATTAAAAGTGTACTCGCGAGTATATTTGGGTTGCGCGCTAAAATATGATTAAGGTTGCCATTGGTAAAATAAAGTATATGGCATTGATGACCACGGCTAATCAATTGGCTAAGTGCCTGCTCTGTTGGCAACGAGAAAATTTTCATGTATCGCTGCTGAGTCTTTTTACCCTTCAATTGCCCCAGCACACCAGCCAAACCCAGTTTATCAGGGCCATATAGACATAAATTCACCGTTGACTGCTTTGACTTAAAGGAAGCGGCAGGCCAGATAACAAATTTACTGATCTTATAGATAAACGCAGCAGTAACATTGGCTAAGCTTCGCTCAGCCCCCTGAGTAACAACAGGAGACCATGCCAGCACCATCAGCATGACTACAACAAGTATATTTCTTAAACTTTGCCGCTGAATAGCAAGCCTAAACCTCATGCCATCGCCAATATTGAATTCAATTGAAGGATAAGCAGCTAAGAGAAGTATAAATGCTTGTGAGAAAACCACCACCGACTGATGATTCTATGGAAAAGCCACTGCTCTTACACACTAGCTTAGCAGTGACTATATTGATTGTTAGTTAAAAAATTGAACGCCCCAGTCTCGAAGTAAACAGTTCTAATGCAGCAGTACCTGCCAGCGAGTTTCCAGACTTATTCAACTCTGGCGACCAGACACAAACCGTCAGTTCTCCAGGCACAACTCCAATAATACCACCACCGACACCACTTTTACCGGGAATACCAACCCGATAGGCAAAGTCACCTGCTTCATCATATAACCCACAGGTAACTAGCAAAGCATTGATTTGCTTGGTTTGCTTAGGAGTGATCAAAGGTTTATTCCAACCTAATGGGCGGCCTTGGTTAGCGAGATATATAAATGTTTTCGCTAAATCGACACAGCTCATTTTTAGCGCACAATAGCTAAAATAGGAGCGCAACACATCTTCTACCCGGTTAGAAAAATTACCGAATGACTTCATTAAATAAGCAATTGCCGCATTGCGATCACTGTGCTGATATTCTGAACGGGCTACTCGCTTATCAGAAATAACAGCTGGGTCATCTGCCAAGCCTCTTACTAACTCCAACATGCGATGTTTAGGTGCTGAGAGACGGCTTTGCAAAACATCACTAACAACCAAGGCCCCAGCATTGATAAAAGGATTTCGAGGTATGCCTTTTTCATATTCCAGCTGAACTAGTGAGTTAAATGACAAGCCTGAAGGCTCTTTACCTACTCGCTCCCAAAGCTCATCTCCTACCCGGTTAATTGCTAATGTCAGGCTAAGTACTTTGGAAATACTTTGAATCGAAAATAACTCATCTGCATCGCCTGCTTTAAACACTTTGCCGTCAACTGTACAAACTGCAATACCCAGCCGATTAGCCGGTACTTCCGCTAATGCTGGAATATAATCGGCCACTTTACCCTGACCAATTAACGGTTTTACTTCGGCGATAATGTCATCGAGCGTACTTTGCATGATGGGCATATACGTTTTTACCTCATAAACACTTAGCGCTACTTCAGCTTCTTAACAACAAGCCAAGCCTACCAGGCGCGCCATCATACCGATAAAGCCAAGCCTAAAACAACTTTTTTTAGCTCATCCACTTGCTCAGACCACATAGTAACCACTAACAATTTATTGTTATGTTTGTCTTGCTTGGGATATGGCTTAATTTCAGTTAAATTACTTCCACTTTATAACTCAATGAAGCTTATTTATAGCCAATATCAAAATAATACATATTGGTTGAGGGAGCATTATTCACTCAATTCCCAATGGAGGGGTAATCATGTTAAAAAACACAACTCAACACTATGGCAGTTTTGCCAAATGGTTACACTGGTTAACAGCGCTTGGTTTTTTGGCCGTTTATGCCAGTGTTTATTATCGTCACTGGTTTACCACACCTAAAACTGAAGCTAACTTAACTGCACTTCACCTACATCTTTCCTTTGGTGTTTCAATAGGTGTTTTTGTAATAGTCCGGCTGATCTGGCGCTTTACTAATCCTTCGCCCCAACCTGCTCCAGGCAGCTGGTGGGAACACTTAGCGGCTAAGGCTGGCCACTTCGCACTGTACTTCTTTATGATTGCTATGCCATTAACGGGATATTTGGGCACCCATGATGATACTCAGTTTTTCTTTTTATTTAATATCCCTCAATTTGCCCATACTCCACTATTTGATTGGTGGGTAGTTGAGCAGCTTGGCATGACATTTAAAGAATTTGAAAAACCTATCGATTTTTTTCACAAACAAATTGGCGGCCAATACTTAGTCTGGATGTTAATTGTTGTACATATATTAGCGGCTTTTTACCACCACTGGATTAAACGGGATGACACCCTGTACAAAATGCTGCCCAGTGGTAAATAGGGTAGCAAAATTATGCATCACCACTGCTATTTCTGGGTGAGCAAGCCCAAGGTAGCGTTAGCACTTAGGAAAGTATTTCTTTAGACAACAACTGACGTTACACTGAGCTGTATGTACAAAATAAAATAAGCACAATAAACGGAATTAACCAATGACCGATAATCAAGACCCCGTTGAGCGGATGGCAACTGCTCGCCATGAGTTCGGCGAGCACGGTGGCGTTAACATGTCCATCGAAGCAAGTACCACCTTCACTGTAATGGAAGCAGATACACTACCAGCTCTTTTCCAAGGGGAAAAAGGCCCAAACCAAGGTGGCTGCTATTTATATGGACGACACTTTAACCCCACTGTTTATAATTTAGGCCAGCAATTAGCTGCTTTAGAAGGTACTGACGCAGGCTATTGTACTGCAAGTGGCATGAGTGCAATCAGCTCCACCCTCATACAGCTATGCCAGCCTGGCGATGAAATCATTGCAGCGCACTCCATTTATGGAGGCACTTTTGCTCTGCTAAATGACTTGTTACCGGTCAAAAATCATATTAAAACTCACTTTGTTGATATCACTGATATTAAATCAGTCAAAGCTGCTATCACCCCTAAAACTAAAGTCATTTACGCAGAAACCCTCTCTAACCCCACATTACGAGTGGCACCTATCCCCTTACTCGCCAAGCTTGCCCAACAACATAAGCTCACCTTAGTCATAGACAACACTTTTAGCCCATTGATTATCAACCCTGTTAGCTTGGGTGCCGATATTGTTCTGCATAGTTTAACCAAATTTATTAATGGGGCTTCAGACATCATTGCAGGCGCTATCTGTGCTAGCCAAAACTTTATTCTGGATATGATGGATTTACACCAAGGCACCTTGATGCTACTAGGCCCAACCATGGACCCCGAAGTTGCCTTTCGAATCAGTATGCGCCTGCCCCATTTGCCACTACGTATTAAAGAGCACAGCCAACGAGCGCGCTTCATCGCTAACAAACTAACGGAAAATGGTATTAAGGTGAATTATCCAGGCTTACCTACCCATCCTGACCACCAGCTTTTCAAAGAAATCGCTAACCCTGAATACGGCTTTGGGGGTATATTAACCCTGGACTTGGGTACTGAAAACAAAGCCAACGAGCTAATGAACTGCCTACAAAACGAACATCAATTCGGGTATATGGCTGTTAGCTTAGGCTACTTTGATACCTTAATGTCTTGTTCTGGCAGCTCTACTTCCAGCGAACTAAGTGATAATGACAAACAACAAGCAGGCATTAGTCCAGGTTTAATTCGGCTAGCCATTGGTTATACGGGTTCTGCTGAACAACGTTGGCAACAACTATATAGTGCTTTAAAGAAAATTAATGCTTTAAAGGAATAGCCTGAGTATAAAACACAACTCAATACAAAGACCAAAAAGTGGCTAAAAGCAGGCCACTTTTGCTGACCAACTCTATTTAGCTTACCTCTGCAAGCAGTAATTGTAATTCCTCACCATCAAGAAGGGTTAAGTTATTCGCTTGAGCAAACTCAGTTGCAGGTCGGGTATAAGTACCTGATGTCACAAAAATACCTTTATGGGCTCTTTTAGCGGTTATTACCCCTAATAATTCCCTCACGGGTTTAACACCAACTTTACTATTCTTCCAGTGCTTACATTGCACCAAAGTAATTTGCGCTCCTTTCTTTAGTACAACATCAATACCATCATCGGCTGATCCTTCTGTGACTTGCACCCGATACCCTTTACGTCGATAGGCTTCTGCTACCAGCAGCTCAAACTCACGCCAGCTGATTTTGCAAATATCCTTACCTTTCACCCTCACTCTAGTTCGGTTAGCACGTCCTCGAAATAGGTAAATAATTAATTCAAACACCGCCAATGCCAACATGACTAAAGCGGTATTTTTTGCATAGGGTTCTATAGAAGTAACCAATCTTTCGATAACTCCAATCGAGAAGTTTTGATCGGGTAAATAATAAGCCATCAAACTGTAAAAGATTGGGGCCAGCAGTAAAAAAGCCCACCAGGGTAAAATTAAACAAGCGCGTATTGAAGCCATAGAAGATATTTTGAGTTGTTGCTCTAAAACGTTTTCAGATAATTAAATACGACATATTATGCATAAAAACCCGCCCTTGTCCCAACAAAGTTCAAGTTCCAGACTGAATACAACTCCCCCTGACATACAGGTGGCAGGAGAAGGTCAGTATAATAATGGTTATTACCACTTTCTGATTGTATAGGTCGTATCCATGCGCCGCTCTGATAGACTGTTCCAAATTGTTCAAATTATTCGCCACCGCCAATGGACTACTGCTGCCTACCTAGCTGAACGGCTAGAGGTATCTGAGCGTACTATCTATCGGGATATGCAGGATTTACAATTAAGTGGTGTACCTGTCATTAGTGAAGCTGGATATGGTTACCAACTGGACCAGAGTTTCAACTTCCCCCCCCTACAATTTACTGAAGAAGAATTAACCGCACTAGTCCTTGGCTTACAACTCACTATCCAATGTACAGATCAGCAACTACAACATGCTGCTGAGTCAGTGTTACACAAAGTAAAAGAAAATATCCCAGCTAAACTGTTAGCCCAAATTCAGCACAGTCCATTAGGAGTCCCTTTTCCATTACACGACAAGCAAGTCAGTGAGCGGATTGAGCCACTGAGGAAAGCAACCGTTGAGAAGCAAAAGGTAACCCTTGATTACCTTGATGAGAAGCAACAAGCCAGCACTCGAACTATTAGACCACTACAGCTTTATTTTTGGGGAAAGGTCTGGACACTCACCGCTTGGTGTGAACTACGTAATGATTTTAGACACTTTCGACTTGACCGAGTTCAGCAACTTACGTTGCAAAATAACTACTTTTTAGATGAACCAGGCAAACGACTTAGTGACTTTATTGCGTTAATGGAATCAAAAGAAGGGTATTAAATACCGCAGATTAGCCAATGTAACGGCTAATCTGGATTTTAGATAAAACTATTAGTCAAATCATTACAAACACAATTAACAATACAACCAGTAACGCTGCATTTAGCCCCAGACATAAGTTACGCCATTGGCTAAAATCCTTATCTGCGCCAAATTTTTGTTGCTGTAAAAGCTCATAGCTTTGGTTAATTTGTGGTGCCATATAGCCCCAGGCAAACAAACTAGTACCAACTACTGCTACTAGCAACACTGCACCCCAAAACATTGGCTGAGTTTGTAGAAAACTTAAGAATACAGACAATAAAGCAACAACACCAATTACGGGATAGGCCATTGGCATTACTTCTTTAATTAATAACTGCTCATGCTCAATCGATAACCGTTGATATATCTGAGGCACTGTTACCAGGGTTAAAACAATAACACCTGCTATTAGCCCAAAAGTTAACAGGCCTAATAAGAATGCCATAATCATCAGCCAATTCTCCTGCTTGTCATATATTGACTCGGTACTCAATCTCACTTTGCTTTAAAGCCGCTGTTTTTTGCGATAAAGTCAAGACTAGTGCTTGTACCCTATAAATAAGGATGCAGCACTAGGTAAAGGCTAACACCTGTAAGCATGACAAAACCCTGCTACAGTCAACTAGCCAACCGTGCTGAAAAACCTTGCTCAACAAAGCTTTTTAAAACCAAGTGGTAGTGCTTAAGTTGCATGTACAAGCATTTTGTGACAGCCTTCCTGGCACTAACAAAGTCCTTGAGTCGAGTTTTTTGCTGTTAGTCCAGTGAGCAGCAGGTAAGTAAACAAGTGTTGCCTACTTAGCAACCAAACTAACCTTTTGCACACCACTGTCTTAAGCTGCATTTATACTACATGCTGTAGCAATAAAATGATGAATACATCTCCTTTCTTAATTTAAGGAACCAGAGTTTTATAAAAAAGCGAGCCTATATACATTCCGTTACATTCATCCAGCACCTACATTCAGAATAACAGCGCAAATTTGAGCTTTACTTTAGAAATTACACAACCAGGTTTTTAATGAACGCTAACTCTGACACTATTACTAACGTTATCAACCAGTACGCCCAAGTACTCAGTGACAATACTGAGCTAGTCCTTAGTTGGCAAGATATTGAGGATTGTGGTTGGCGCAGCCCTGCTCACTTTTTAATGGATTTATTGAGCTATATTGAAACACTTTCTACCGATATTGATGAACATATTCTGGATGCCATTGACCGTACGGCTTATGTAGGCTTATTAGAGCTGATGATCCAGTTACGTAATCAAATCCCTGGCATCCGCAAAAAATGGGAGCAGTTTCAATCAACATTTGTTGACAAGCTCAATTCAGAACAGCTACCCAGATCAAGTATTTTACTATTTTTAGGTCACTTAACTGAGTTTGACTTGCCACTTAACCAGCAGCTGGTAACAGCCTGTCAAAACTGGCATCAACAACAAGCCTACCACCAGCAGGAGCATAAAGCAGAAGCTACCCCAGAAACCCTAATGGCAGAGCTGGAAACATTAATTAGTGACTGTAACATTAGCAATGAATATGACTTCTACCTTCACTTTGCTGACAATCTAACCTTCGTACCAGAAGATACGCTCATCCCTTTATTGGCTGATATGTTACGCTCCTCCAGCGCAATCATTAATGAGGGCTGCTTTTTATTTTTATTACATAAACGCCCTGAAGTACGACAAACCTTACTTTCTCTCTTACAGCATCCACACTGCCTAGAACAGGTTTCCAGTAAAATTCTACGCCGGCTTATTATGATGAGAAACTGGCTGGCAACCGAAGAACAGCAACAGCTGGATACTATTATTCGACAAATTCGTCGGCTTGGCATTGATTGCGAAGAGTACCTGGATCAACCTCATTTTGAGTTAAAAGACCTTCGGGTTTCCATGGTAGATGGTTCCGGAGCTTGCTCATTATTGGCCCTGGTTAAAGAGCATAAAAAATTTCGCTTAATTGGCATGGTGTTAAAAGAGCAGTTTGGCATTATCGACAGCTGGTTTACGCCACTGTCATTTCGTAAGGACTGCGATGAAGCTTTTAAACAATTTCGCCAACAGGTCTTTAACTTTGCCGTTGACAAGCAGTGCCTGAATTATGTGTTACCTCACTTCCTGGCTTACAACCGGGCCAACCAGCAAGCGGTGACAGCTGAAGTAATGATGCTGTTTGAAATGCTTAATATTACCCAGTGGCAACCAGCTTTTATAGACAGTAAAACAATTCTGGCAGAATGGAAGCAAGCAAATCCCACACAATTTGAGTTTAACCAAGTCGCTGAAGTACTCTCAAAAAGCAACAACTGGCCTAATAGTGAGATGACTCAATTTAGTTGGTTTGAGAGTGATAATCAGCTCCATAAAAAAATCGTACAGTGGGAAAATGAGCAGCTGACTAAAGAGCAACAGGATCAACTACCCACATTTATGTTGGAAAGTTATCGAGAAAAATGGCTACACCGCTTCGTACTCTTAGCTATTGTGAGTAAGCACAAGCAGCAAAAGCGTGGGCCTGAGTGGCATGAGTTTGCTATTCTCGCTGACTGCCTGGCCAGTAATATGCCGTTTGAAGAAATTCCATTATTTACCCAAGTTCTTCAGGCTTCAATTGACGCCTATTTTGACCAGGCTCATCACCCTCATCTACACAGTATTACCTAGGGTCAGTTAATAATAAAAGGTGGCAACTACAGGATAATGATCTGAAATATCTTGATAGTAGCCATCATGCCACTGTTTGCCTGCAGCTAAAGGCCACCAGCCACGTAAATAGGACCAATACCAGGGTTGGCTGGATTTTAATGGCACCACTTCCATCATGGCTGCTTGACGAGGTTGCCGATAGTCAGCTCGGGTCATGACATAATCCAGAGTATCGTTATATTCAAGTGAAAACTTAAAATGATATGCATTAGCTCGGGTATGCCAGTTAGTTGTTGCTGAATAAGACTTTACCAGCCCAGGCTGATAGGCTAAGTTACACTGGCAGCTGTTTAGCATATCCTCTACATGGCCATTACGCCCAAACTCAACATTCATATCCCCCGCCACGATCACTGGCTCAGAACGACTAATATTAAACCCATCAGTCCATTGGCGTAATTCTGTTAACTGTTGCATTCGCACTGGATGAGAATTTTCACTGTCATCATGAGCTGCTTGTAAATGAGTTCCCAGCACATGAAAATATTGGCCATTTCGCTCAATTTTTATATAAGCAGCGCCTTTATTGGATTGATAATCCCAGGAGCCAAACTGACTCGCAGTAAATACCAATGCATGCTGTTCTAGGATAGGATAGCGGCTTATCATCATCACGCCTCCTCGAATCACAAGCAAACTATTAGAGCAGTCTCCGCTTAAACTGTGCCATCCGCTACCGGAACAATCTTGCCCTACGTTAGGCGTTTGATAAGGGTATAAGTCTGCTAACTGATGTAAAACAGCTGCCGCACTATCAGTAAACACCTCATTAAACACAATAACATCTGGCAATGATTTGAGTTGCCGAATGGCCTTATTGAGCTGATTTAATCGATTTGACTGATCCCAATCCCCTGCAATTTTGCCGAGCTGCATGATGTTATAAGCCATCACTTGTAGCTGAGTCTGTTTGGACTGACAAACTTGAGTAAATAAAGAAAGACATAGCCCTAGCAAGAGCCAGTGTTTAAACAAAGACATAAGGAAAGCCTCTTATTTTTATTATTTTTTACTTTTATTATTTGAATGTAGGGTTTTATGTATTTTGAGGAGAAAGTGTGGACAATTTAACCGAGTTTACGTTTAAACCAATCGGGATTATTCATTCTTGTTTTACCCAAAAATTTGGTATCCCACGCCAACCCGGTTTAGTTACTGCTGCCACTGCCGAGCTGGCGTTATTCCCCCCCTTTAACCGCCGAGAATGCTTCACCGGCTTGGAAGTATTCTCTCACCTATGGGTTTCATTTATATTTCATGAAACCTTAAGTGAAGGCTGGCGTCCTACCATCCGTCCACCACGCTTGGGGGGTAAAAAAAGAGTGGGGGTTTTTGCTTCACGCTCAACGCATCGCCCCAACCCTATTGGCTTATCTGTTGTAAAGCTAGAAAGTATTTCTCAAGAAAACGACAAGTTAAGTCTACAGTTAAGCGAAATAGACTTACTGGATGGCACACCCGTTATCGATATAAAGCCCTATCTGCCGTATAGTGACTATATTACTGATGCCAGTGATGGCTTTGCCCCACCGCCTTTGATTAATAAACCAGTGACCTTCAGCCAGCAGGCGCAATCATTTTGCGATCAATACCAACAAGCCACAAGGCGTAATCTGTCGTTATTAACCAGCCAGGTACTTAGCCAAGACCCCAGGCCAGCCTATTTACAAAATAGTTATGAGCGTGAATACGGTATTCAACTATGGGATGTTAATATAAGATGGCATGCAACACCTGACGACTTTTATGTCAATTATATGGAGCCTGTTAATAATGAAAGCGATCCAAGTTTCACAGCACGGTGATATTGATGTATTGCAACTGGTAGCAAAAGAATTACCGACACCAGGCCCAGAAGAGTTAGTCATTAAATTGTATGCAGCTGGCGTCAATCCTGTCGATACTTATATCAGGGCAGGTATTAATAACTACACTGCTAGTTTTCCTTATACACCCGGCAAAGATGGTGCAGGCATAGTAGCCTCAGTGGGCGAAGCCGTTTCCTGGTTTAAACCAGGGGACCGAGTATTTTGTACCAATGCAGGTATGGGCTGTTATGCCGACACAACAATTTGCTCACAAGATCATGTTTACCCTTTACCCGACAACCTTAGCTTTGCTCAAGGGGCTTGTCTGGGTATTCCTTATGGCACTGCCTGGCTAGCCATCCACCAGCGAGCAGGAGCAATAGCTGGTGAAACCATGCTAGTCCATGGTGCAAGTGGTGGTGTTGGCTTAGCCGCAATTGAATTAGGCAACGCCCACAGTTTAACGGTAATAGGTACAGCCAGCACTGAGCCTGGTACACAAGCCGCTTATCAACAAGGGGCTGACCAAGTATTCAATCATTATGCTCAAAGCCACTGGCAGGCTATTAAGGAATACACTGATAATCAGGGTGTGGATATTATTTTAGAAATGTTGGCTAATGTTAACTTAGGCCAAGACCTCCCCTTGCTCAGCAAAAAAGGGCGAGTGATTATTATTGGCAGTCGTGGTGAAGTCTGTATTAATCCAAGGGATCTAATGGCACGCAATGCAGATATCAGAGGTTTAGCATTAGCCAATGCCAGTCTGGATGAACGACAAGCAATGTACAACAATATTGTTGAGTTGGCCAAAGATGGCAAAATTAACCCTGTCGTTCATCATAGCTTCTCGCTAGAACAAGCAGGTAAAGCTCATCAGCAGGTATTAGAAAAAGGCGCAGCAGGGAATATCGTTTTAATCACAAGACCAGAGTAAGTGAGTAATCAACTTACTCTGGCTAAAAAATCTTTAGTACGGGGATCCTGAGGGTTAGTAAATAAATGCTCAGGTGCTCCCTGCTCAACAATGCCCCCATCAGCCATAAATAACACCCGATCGGCCACCTGACGAGCAAACTGCATTTCATGGGTAACAACCAGCATGGTTTGCTGTTGCTCAGCTAAGGCTTTCATTAAATCCAGCACCTCACCTACTTTTTCAGGGTCTAGTGCTGAGGTAGGTTCATCAAATAATATCACTGGGCTTTGGGTCGCCAGGGCTCGACCAATACCTATCCGTTGTTGTTGACCACCAGATAGCTGCGCTGGATAGGCATTTGCCTTATCTTCCAGCCCCACCTTCGCTAATATTTTTATAGCCGTTTTTTTTGCCTCTGGTTTGGGTCTTTTTTGCACAGCTACCAGTGGCTCCATAATGTTGGCCAGTGCTGTTTTATTTTTAAACAAAGCATATTGTTGAAATACAAAAGCAGTCTTACGCCGTAAAGCCAACACATCATTAGTGGTATAACTAAGACTGCTGACTGTTACACCATCAATTGTCACTGTTCCTGCTGATGGCTTTTCCAGCCAGTTCAAGCAGCGTAACAAGGTGGATTTACCCGTGCCTGAAGGACCAATAATAGCCACCGTCTCACCAGCCCTGACTGAGAGATCAATGTCAGACAACACGGCTTTATCTGCAAATGCCTTAGTTAAACCTTTTACTTCAAGCATAAATACTAAACTCAATAGGCTTTATTTAAATGATTTTCCAACGCCTGCTGGCAACGAGTTAACAACACCACAATCAACCAATAAACCAACGCCACCAGAACAAAGCTTTCAAAATATTTAAAGCTGCTAGCTGCCTCTAGCTTGGCTTTTGCCATTATATCTGCCACCCCTAAAGTAAATGCCAGCGAGGTACTTTTGAGTAAGTCGATAAAGTTATTCATCAGTGGTGGCGTCGCTATTCGAGTAGCTTGTGGCAGTATTATTCGACACATTGCTTGCAACTCTGTCATACCGATACTTAATGCCGCCTCACGTTGTGCATTCTCAACACTTAAAATAGCGGCACGAATACTCTCTGCCATATAAGCCGCAAAGTGTAACCCCAGCCCAATTACAGCTGCAGCAAAGCCTGACATATCGGCTGCTGGTACTAGCTGTGGCAATCCGTAATACAACAAAAACAGCTGAACTAATAATGGTGTACCCCGAAAAAAAGAAATATAAAAGTCAGCCAGCTGGGTTAACCCTTTAAGCTGAAATACTTTTATCAAAGCGAGAACGATACCAACCCCCAGTGATAACAAAACCGCAATAATGGACATCCCTAAAGTGATGTCCAATGCATTTAGGATAACTGGAAGTCGGTCGTAGAGATAATGAAAGTCGAAATTCATGACTGCTTGGTAATATCCATGCCAAACCATTTATTAGAAATTTTTGCCAACGTACCATCTTGCTGCATGGCAACCAAGGCTTCATCTACTTGCTGACGCAAAGCATTACCCCGTTCATTGCGTGGAAATGGCAATGCATTACGAATAATTTCAATAGGGTTTCCTACCAGTTTTAAAGGTAGTTTAGATTTCTGAATTAAAGCCAGTACCGATACTCTATCCATAACAAAAGCATCTGAGCTGCCTTTAACTACATTCTGCTCTACACCAGTATCAAATGAGATAATTTCAATCTGTTGTTGCTTATCATGATTGCGCAAAATTGCTTCAAAATTAGACCCTAAATTAACTGCTACTTTTTTCCCAGCCAAGTCAGCAAGTGACTTAATGGTTGTATTATTTTCATGGACTACTACTTGGGCACCATCGTAAACATAAGGAGCAGAAAACTGGTACTTTTTATTACGCTCTTCAGTAATCGTAATTTGATTTGAAATTGTGTCAATTTTACCAGCCTCTAACATGCCAAATAAGCCAGAAAAATTAGCAGTCACAAACTTGATGGGTTGGTTAACTCGCTTACCAATTTCATTCCACAGGTCAATTTCAAAGCCCTGTAACTCACCTTTTTCAACAAAAGTAAAGGGATAGTAACTACCTGAACTACCCACCTTAATTGCTTGTGTTTTATTAATCTCAGCTTGTTCGTTTTCTGATGATGAGCAGCCAACCAACCCTGTTAAGGTAACAGTTATTGATAGCAACCAACCTATAAATTGTTTCACTAATCTTTCCTCAAAAATTAACTAGAAAGCTCAAAAGTAACACAGCTTGTGCCGTACTTAAGACTGAATTACTCGAATTGCACGTAATTGGTACCCATGCATTGTTATAGAATGGTTTGGCCAATGATGTTAGAAGAGAAGCAATTCCTAACAACGTTATCATGGTGAGATCAATGGTGTTTTTATTAATCTATGCCGAACAAACTTTGAGTTAACTGGTTTGAACAGCCAGATCAGTTAGCTAAATACAGCAAATAATCATCAGTTACATTAACAGCCTTACCAACATTTATAGACTTAGCCAGGAGGACACCATACTGAAGAATAGGTTAGCTACAAAATACTAAAAAATAACATAAAAATAACGTTTGGTTATATAAGTACACTAAATATTACTGACTGAAACAGAAGCTCTCACACGATCTAGAACCTTAATGTATATATGTTACAATAGGGAAATTTTTTGGCTGTTTTTCGGCCAGAATCGTATTTTGAAACTTTACATTTTTGTATTAGTAGTCTCTTTTAGAGCATAGAGAAAGTAGCAAACACATGGCACAGAATACCATTCTTGTTGGCATTGCAGGCGCGTCAGCCTCTGGCAAAAGTTTACTTGCTCAAACCTTAATCAAGGAGCTTCAGTCTGAGCAGGTTTGCGTGATTTCAGAGGACTCATACTACAAGGATCAAAGCCATCTGACCATGGAAGAACGCACTAAAACCAACTATGACCATCCCGATTCACTTGACCACGAGTTAATGATCAAACATATGCAGGCGCTTAAGTTAGGTACAACCGTTCAGGTGCCAGTGTACGATTACTCTATTCATAATCGTCGCTCAGAAACCCGCGCTGTAAAGCCAACACGTGTGGTACTTATCGAAGGTATTCTACTCCTTGCAAGCCCAGCAGTCAGAAACGAATTTGACTTAAAGTTTTATATGGATACTCCATTAGACATTTGTTTGCTTCGCCGTTTGCAAAGAGACATCGTTAGTCGCGGCCGAGACATGGACTCTGTCATAAAGCAGTATCAAGAAACGGTTCGTCCCATGTTTATGCAGTTTATTGAGCCTTCACGCCAGAATGCTGACTTGATCATTCCCCATGGCGGACGAAACCGGATTGCGATTGATTTAATTAAAACCAAAATTCGCTCACTGATTGAAAAACACTAATCCAAAGCTCCACCAAAAGCTCTAAACATCTAAGCAGTTTCTAGCTATCTGCAGCACCTTTGAACTATCAGTCTGGGTGCTGGAGATAATTTGCTCCCTCCCAAATATTTACTCACATCACTGGTGACAAACTAATCAAATCAGGGTCAAACATTACAATTAGCGTATTTCTCCGGGTTAAGACAGGTACACTTGTTGCTTGCTTACTGTCAAACCAGCACATCAACCATTAAAGCATGGAGGTTGTTAAATGCTTAAACGAGTTGCTTATTCCTGCTTTCTGATCAGCGCACTACTCATTAGTGGCTGTTCTCATATCGCCAAGCAGCAAGCCCAATACCCTTTAAGTGTTTACTATTACACACAAGGTGACTTTGTTAATTTACGGGCATACTTACCCGAAGGAGAACCCGCCGGTGGCGCCCAACTTGAAGTTTTTGATGACTTCAATCGCCTTATAATCAACAAGTCTTTAAATGATGAAGGCTTTCACCGGTTTCGGTTTCCCTCAAATAAGGTCAGGCTAACTGCTTATGTGACTAGCCAGGATGGCAGAAAAGGTAGACGTTACATTGAAAGAGAAGATAGAGACTTATTAAGGAAAAGACTACTTTGGTACAACAACTAGTAGATATTCATATTAATAAAAAGGCCCTAAAATGGGCCTTTTGCTCTCTATGGCTAGCTTTTAATTGCTAACCGGACATCATAGATTAATGAACAAGCTCGCATCAGTTCAGTGTACCAAACCACCACATCATCTGAATAAAAACTGTCAAAATAAACATTCTTAGATCGGTCAAATACATGTAAACCATTAATACCAATAACTATCTTATTGCTATTAAATACTAAATAAACATTATCACCATATTTTGCCCGTAAAGACATCATCTGCATTATCATACGAGAGCTCAATAACTGATGAACATCTTCAGTGCAATCAGAGTAGACTTCAAAATACCGATCAAAGGCGGCATACCCCACATTAATGTTATTAAACGGTTTATAAAAGGCTTCATACTCCTGGCGATCTTCTTCATCCATAAAGGTAGGCTTGGGCCGTATCACCAAGTGTCCTGGAAAGCTTTTGTCATTATCAATAATGACACAGACACCATGAAAAGCGGTTTGTAAGAAGTGGAATATTCCTTTCCTCTCTACTGCAGCATAAACATCTGACATTTCAAAGTGGACACCTTCCCACTGACCAGTGATGTAATCCTGGCCTTGGTAGCGAACAAAAGCACCTGGTACTAGCTTACTATCCTGAAAGACATGGCGAGTGATCCCTTGATTAGCTTCATATTGCAAAGAGTCATCAGCAAACTGCACCACCTTGGGTAAAATGGCTGAATAGCACTCTGTATTAAAAGCTTGTTTCAGCTGTAAATAATCTTTACGTAGATACCAGCCAATCACGATAGCTGATAACAAAATGGTAACTAGAATAGCATTACTACTATCCAGTAATAATGCAGAGGCAATAATAGCTGCTAGCCAATAGAGCAGCCCTTTTTGAATACTATGATAAAACTCCTGACCAAGCGATTTTGCCCTTGCTGAAAAGTCGCCTTTGCCTTCCACTAATGCTTCTACATAAAAGGCAGTGATTTGATCTACAGACTTCATTACTACCCTCGCCCCAGTCTTGTCTGACAATAGTTAATCATTTAAGTATAGCCTTCAACTTAGAAAAAGCCGTTAAATTCCCAAGGCAACCTTATACTGATCAAGCATAGTTTAAAAGGGGCAATATCACTGATTTTTATGATTAAAAAGCTCTCCCTAACAGATAACCTACCGCATACCATTTTCTTGAAAGTAACTAGTCTAGGCTGAACAAAAAACAGACTGCCCATCAACCCACATTTAATCTAAACATAATCATTTTTCAGAAAATAAATAGTTAACTCAAATGGCATAGCAAAATGTAAACAATTTTTTGCCATTCAACATGTATATATGGAGGACAATATGCTTTCAAGAGCCTTAAAACAAAAAACCCTTACTATAAAAGTAAGGGCGTAGGAATTGAGACTATGGCTTTGTTGGTTTTTAGTTATTCACCAGCTAGCGGTTAGCTAAAAGATGCGGGCTATCATTTTTTAGACCAGCTACTGGGATCGATCAGTTGTTTGTCTTGTTTTTCCGTTATAAAAACTATTTGGCTATTGCATACTTCTTCGTTACTACAGCTTCAGTCATTACAATCAGTTGAACTTGCCAAACAACTAATTTATGTAAAGCGGTTTGAGTAAAACAGCTTTAACTATATTTCAAAAACTATATTTCAAAAACTATCTCTCAAAAAGTATACTTCAAAAGCCTCAAAAAAATTCAAATTAAGTCGGCTTAATTTATAATGATAACAACTATAAAAAATCACCATTACCAGCTGATGGTAATCATAAACTATTTAATGAATGCTTCAGTATCAATTTTTTAATAGAGGTTTTCAAAGTTAATAAAAAACCAACCAACTATATTATGATCTTGGTTTAACAAAAATATAAAGGGCTTATCTGAGCATATCTGCCAACCGGTTAACGAACTGACAAGAAAGCTAATCGCCCCAATAGCAACCAGAAATGAATCACTCTATTTTTAAATGATCACTAATTTTTTCTGTATGACGAAATATCTGATTCAGTCAACACAAGTAATTAGGCATAATTCACTGTTTAAACTACACACTCCTTTTAAAATACCCCTGCAAAAACATCAAAACAACACAAGTTGCATGGTACTTCTAACTGCATTGCTTCCAAATTAAGGCAACCAGTAATTGATAAAGTAAGTCGTTAATAAAACAGCCACTACCAGGAAGTTCAAATTGAAACACTGTATTACTAAGCTTCTGATACTTTTCACCCTGTTATGCACCCCAGCATATTATAGCTATGCAACCCCTTCTCCAGAAGCTAGTATTGCTAGCCCTGATCAATCTTCAGATTTTCAGCCACTGGATGGTGGTTTTTTAGCCAGCCTGCTATTTAAAGAGCCATTCCATGGGCTGCGCGTTGCTGATGTTTTGCTATTGCTTTTACTTACTGCAGGTTTAGTCTTTTTACTAAAGTACCGAGCAGACCGACTCAAGCGCTACCTAAGCCCCAGGCCAGAACCGACTATTGATGATGAAAGCCTAGTTTCACTATCAACGACTATTCAACAAGACCTGGTTACAGCAGAGTCACCAGCCCCTCATGCTAATCAAGATAAAACTATTCCTTTTCACATCGGCCTCAAAACGAAGCCAACTGATCATCCCCCAAGTGATGAAACTCTCGCCACAGATGATTTAACAAAAATAGTCGACACCCAAAAAAACCAAAAAGAATCAGGCTTGGCCGCTCACTATGCACAATTTGACCTACCAAAAGATTTACAGCCAGAGTTGTTTTTAGAGCAGGCAAAAGTTCTATTTAAACGCATTCATCAAGCATGGTTAGCTAAGGATCAACAAACGTTAAAGCACTATACGACACCCGAGCTGTTTGAGCGCTTAAGTTTGTCACTTCCGACTAGAGAGCAAGCTGCTATAGAGCTACTTACTGTCTTTGCTGACATTACCAGCGCCAGTAACTTAGGTGAACTTGCAATGATTAGCGTAAAATTTCATGGCTGGTCAAAAGCAAAGGTGAATAAAGAGGTAGAAGCCTATTGCGAAATTTGGCATTTGGAAAACTTACAGCAGGACAGCCAATGGCTAATCACTGGGATTCAATCAGTATCTGGCAATTTAAAGTTCAATAATAGTGCAGACCACTCTTCATTGGATAGCTCAGAAATCAACCAATAAAAACAACAGTTACAGTTAATATGAATAATTATTAAGGGAGTCAGCTAGATGATGGCTCCAATAGTTTTCTACCTTAGCGATCTATGCATCACTATTAGTTTTTATAACATCACTGCTACAAATAACAAACTGGTTCACATTCTTCTTGCTACGGTTTCACTTTTGCATTAGAATCGCCCATCTTTGGGCAGTTGCCTATTTATCAGACTATTTTTTTATCTGGCAACAATGAAGCCTAATAGGGATAAGTTCCTAAGTAGATTTAGTTTATTGAGCAAGCTTTATTCTGTAGTAATCAACTAAGTTCAGCCTTATTGCAGTTTATTCAGAATGTTAAAGTTGTTTTTAAGTGGAAAAAGCACCTACTACGTAATCATACCTATTTACCCTGTCAACTCAGTTTTTATCATTTAGCAATTAAAAATAAATACAGAATTTAGTCATTGAGGAGTATGTAATGGCCAAGTATCTCTATACTACCGTTTACGAGCAGTTCACTGGGCAAAAGCCACCTGAGCCAGAACCAAAGCCTGAGCACCGTCAACGCAAGACCCATGGCCACCCTTACCGTATGCGCCATAATATGCAAAACCAACGGGATCAACAGGAAGGGGATCTTCAGCCACCTTCTTACCAACAAGAAAGCCAACAACACTCTGGCAATGGCTATAACAATACTAGATCTAGCCACAACAATGCTGGCCACAACAATAAAGGAACTGGCCACCCTTTCAGACAAAACCGAGCTAGACAGCAAGCTGGCTATTATAATAACCAGCAGCCACAGCAATCTACTTATGAGGCTGGAGAGCCTCGCTCTAGGCAAAACCAGGCTGCACCCAAGGTTGTCTATAAAAAACGCAGACAGTTTCGAAGCCCTCAAGACTCTCAGCAACAGTATGATGCCTAAATAAAAGCTACTGCCAAGCCATTACACAGATTAGAGGTATTCAAATATACTGAGTACCTCCTTTAATCTGCAGCGAACCAATAAAACTAAAAAGAATAGCTCTTTTGTAAAAGACGGCTTCTTAATTCAAGACTAATTCTTAATAGTGTTCACTTTCATTATCATTCTTCTAACAATATAAAATTAAAATATTTATTTTCAGGTACATAATACCTTTAGTAGAACCATTGACTTCTAGATCCCAAATAAAAAAGGCTGCCTAAATGAACCACTTAAGCAACCTTTCATCAGCGTGATGGGTATAATTAGTCGTATTAGCCTGATACGTATTTAATCATCACCCCTGCAGCCACTGCTGAGCCAATAACACCAGCAACATTAGGCCCCATTGCATGCATTAACAAAAAGTTTTGCGGGTTTGCTTCCAAGCCAAGTTTATTCGAAACCCGTGCCGCCATTGGCACTGCCGACACCCCTGCAGAACCAATTAATGGGTTGATTGGTGTTTTGGATAACTTATTCATTAACTTAGCCATCAACACACCAGTAGCCGTACCAATACAAAAAGCAACAATACCTAACCCTAAAATACCCAATGTCTCTGCTTGCAAAAACTTATCAGCAACCAACTTAGAACCAACTGATAGCCCTAAAAAGATAGTAACTATATTAATCAATGCATTTTGTGCCGTATCACTTAAGCGATCGACAACACCACACTCACGCATTAAGTTACCAAAACAAAACATCCCCAGTAATGGTGCTGCATCTGGCAATAGCAGTGCAACTAACACTAGTAATACTAATGGGAAAACAATTTTTTCACGCTTAGAGACATGGCGCAATTGCACCATTTTTATTTTACGCTCTTGCGGGGTGGTTAAAGCACGCATGATTGGAGGCTGAATCAGCGGCACTAATGCCATGTAGGAGTATGCAGCCACAGCAATGGCCCCTAGCAAGTGTGGTGCTAAAACACTGGATACATAAATAGCTGTTGGTCCATCGGCCCCCCCAATAATACCTATCGCTGCAGCATCAGCCAGAGAGAAGTCCATCCAGCCTAAATAGGTTAAACCTAAAGCACCCATTATCGTGGCAAAAATACCAAACTGCGCCGCTGCCCCTAAAAATAAGGTTTTAGGGTTGGCAAGCAATGGTCCAAAATCGGTCATGGCTCCTACCCCCATAAAGATAACTAAGGGAAAGACGCCACTGGCTATACCTACATTATAAAACTGGTATAAAACCCCATTATTATACCCTAAATTACTGGCTATCCCCGCTGCAGCAGACTGCAAGGTAGGTGCCGCACTATAGTACGCTTTTAAAACCGCTTCGGGGTCGGTTAGGCCAGACTGCTCCAATGCCGCCGCAATTTTATTGACAATAATAAGTGCTTCAACTTGTTTTGCCCCATTTGCCATCATATTACTGGCCTGGTGCAATGCCTGCTCCACAGCAGAGTAAGCCAAGCCTGCTTCTGGAATATTAGCCAGAATGCCACCAAACCCGATTGGCACAAGCAAAAGCGGTTCAAAGTTTTTCCGTATTGCTAAAAACAGCAATAAGAACCCAATGACGATCATGGCAAACTGACCAAGCCCAAGGTTTGCTAACCCCGAGCCCTGCCATAAGAGAAGAAGTTTATCCATTCAGCTACACCTTACATCAGCTTGAGCAGTGCATCACCCACAGCCACAGAGTCACCATCTTTAACCATGACAGCAGTGATCTTTCCTGTTTTTGGCGCCCGAATTTCAGTTTCCATTTTCATGGCTTCTAAAATAATCAGCACATCGCCTTCTTGTACGGATTGACCAGGCGTTACATGCACTTTCCAAATATTGCCTGCTAATGGCGCTAGTAGTGGCTCACCATCACCTGCACTGGTTGTCGCCACAGGGCTTGCTGGTGCAGCAGGAGCTGCTGGTGTGGGAGCAATACCAGCCACCTCACCTCCTTCAGCCACTTCAACCACATAAGCCTGGCCATTCACTTTAACGGTATACACTTCTGGGCCGGCTGGTGCAGCTGCTGCTTTGGCCGTTGGTGCTGGAGCCGCCTCCCCTGTTGGTACTGGTTCAAAAGCATCTGGGTTACCGCGATTTTGTAAAAACTTCAGCCCCACTTGTGGAAACAAGGCATAAGTTAATACATCATCAATGCTCTCTTTTGCTAATGAAAAGCCTTTTTCTTTAGCTTGCTGATCTAGTGCTTCGGTTAATTTATCCACTTCAGGCTTGAGTAAATCAGCTGGACGACAAGTGATGGGATCAGCACCTTCCAATACTTTTTGTTGCAGCTCTTTGTTAAATTCAGCAGGAGCAGCTCCATACTCTCCTTTTAAAATGGCAGCGGTTTCTTTAGAAATCGATTTATAACGCTCACCCGTTAAGACATTGAGTACTGCTTGTGTCCCCACGATTTGCGAAGTAGGCGTCACTAAGGGGATATGACCTAAGTCTTTTCTCACTGCAGGAATTTCTTTTAATACTTCATCAAATTTATCCTGAGCCCCTTGCTCCTTTAATTGACTTTCCATATTGGTCAACATGCCGCCAGGTACCTGTGCAATTAAAATGCGAGAATCAACACCACGAAGCGCCCCTTCAAATTTGGCATATTTTTTTCTGACAACCCGGAAGTAAGCAGCAATTTCTTCAAGCAGGCTTAGATCTAATCCAGTATCCCGTTCAGTCCCTTGCAAGGCTGCAACAATCGACTCAGTTGGTGAATGACCATAGGTCATACTCATTGAAGAAATAGCCGTATCAACATTATCAACGCCTGCTTCTATCGCTTTCAATGCAGTCATGGGTGACAAGCCAGCTGTTGCATGACAGTGCAAATGTATAGGAATCTTCAGGCTTTTCTTTAACCGGCTTACCAAATCATAGGCATCGTAGGGAGTTAAAATACCGGCCATATCTTTAATAGCAACGGACTCAGCTCCCATATCTTCTATCTGTTTTGCCAGATCTACCCACATGTCTATGGTATGCACTGGACTTGTCGTATAAGAAATCGTCCCTTGTGCATGTTTCCCCTGCTTTTTAACTGCTTTAAGGGCGGTTGATAAGTTACGGGGGTCATTCATAGCATCAAAGACCCGAAATACATCAACTCCATTATATGCAGCTCGCTCAACAAAACGTTCTACAACGTCATCGGCATAATGACGATATCCCAGTAGATTTTGCCCTCGCAACAGCATTTGTTGTTGCGTATTTGGCATCGCTTTTTTTAGCTGTCTAATTCGCTCCCAAGGATCTTCGCCTAAATACCGGATACAGGCATCAAAGGTGGCCCCTCCCCATGATTCAACAGACCAAAAGCCCACTTTGTCTAGCTTTCCAGCAATGGGCAACATATCTTCCAACCGCAACCGGGTGGCAAATAAAGACTGATGCGCATCTCGTAATACAACATCGGTGATACCTAATGGTTTTTTGTTCTTGGTCATGGCTATTTGGCCTTCTCGCTTGCTAATTAAAAATCCTTAAATACTAACGATGACGACTACGATATTGTTTTATGGCCGCACTAATCACCGCTACAAGCTGTTCATCTTGTTGTTTAGCGACCACTGTCGCACTAGCAGTTGGTTGAGAAACAGGGGGGATTTCGTCATGACTGTATTTTGTTATCAGACGCGACATCATCCCTGTAGCAAAAACCAGTAATGTCAAAAATAAAAACACAAAGCCCATGCCAAACAGCATTAAATTCAGACCTTCGTTAAGCAACTCGGACATTATGCGTTTCCTTATTGGTTATCAATTTTTTATTGGCAAGCTAGTACTTTGAGCACTGCTATTTTTTCTTTGAGCACTTTTCTTGTCGGCAAGTCTTCTTTTTTCACGGACTTTTTCAGCACACTATACTGTAGAATATGCTCTATACCAGTATCGCCGTATAATTTACTCGATACACCCCTTATCTTGGGTATAGCCATAGCCGTGACTAAACATAGCCGTGGCTAAACATAGCCGTGGCTAAATATACCGATCGCTATATCGTTTAAATCCAGGCAAATGCCGATAATGTACCTTGATTCCTAGAGAGAGGCAAACCCTACTATGGCAATACTGACAGCAGTACCCGGCTAATTTGAGTTTTTTCTACTTCATTACATTAACAGGCTTAATTTATTACCACTTAATTAAGACCGACAAGTTTTGCCTAGTCTGCCCCTTTTATCTAAAAAAGGCTATGATATAAGGGATAAAGTCGACTTGAGAAATAAAGAAAGCATGGACCTATTTAGTTAGAGAATTATCATTATTCACCAACAAAATAGCTTCAACAGACGCACTCTCATATGCCTCAACCGCCACAGTTAGCATTACCACTCAACCATTTGCATACTCTGGCAAACTCTTGTTGTCTAATTCAATAAAGCTAAGTGGAATGATAGAGAGGGCTTCCCTATGAGCAAATGGTTCCTAGTCATTGCCTGTGTTTTACTAACAGGCTGTAGCACTCCTCACCGGATTGTGTTAATAGATGGGGCTGAGATCGAAACTCTTGACCAACCAGAATATAATAAAACAACAGGTTTTTATGAATATGAAGGAGTGAACGGCAAAGACCGCACTATCAATAAGGATCAAGTAAAAAGTATCAGCGAGCTATAAACCGTAGCCTCTCACTTCAACCTTGGATACAAGCAAGTCCAAAGGTTTTTTTATGGTTATTCAGGAAAGTAACCAGGTGAGGGTTATGTACTATGAAACTGATATCAAAGATTTAAATTCAATAGGATAACAGCATAAATAGCCTAATAATAAAATGAGAATGTTTTAAATGATCAAAAAAGCAATTTTACTGGGTGTAGTTAGCACTTCCGTTCTTGCTATTGGTAGTTATTTTGTATTAAAAGCAACAGCAAAGACGGCACCTCATTACCCTGTTTATGATAACTTACCAACCCCAGCAGTTATTGCCCATCGTGGTGGTAAAGGATTATGGCCTGAAAACACCTTACATGCATTCCAAGAAGCAGTGAGTCTAGGTGTCGATATGCTAGAACTGGATGTTCGCCAAACGAAAGATGGTCAGCTAGTCGTACTTCATGATGAGTATGTTGATCGCACGACTAATGGCAAAGGCTCCATTAGTCAGTTAACGCTAGCCGAGGTAAAAAAATTAGATGCAGGCTTTAACTGGACAGAAGATAATCAAAACTTTCCTTACCGGGGCAAAGGAATTTCCATACCCACCTTTCAGGAAGTGCTTAAACACTTTCCAGAACAAAAAATGATTGTAGAAATAAAACAGGCTCATCCAGCTATTGAGCAATCTGTATGTCAGGCTATCCGCACTACCAAAAAAGAAAACCATGTCATCATCGGCTCTTTCTATCCAGAAGTGTTAAAACGTTTTAGGCAAATCTGCCCTGATATTGCCACCTCTGCCAGCCCGAATGAGGTAAAACTGTTATTCGCAGCTGAGCGACTAGGACTATCAGAACTGCTTAGTCCTGCAGCCAGCGCCCTGCAAATCCCTAAACAAAATGGCAAAATCGAAGTAGCTACCTCTACATTTATCAAAGCTGCCCACGACCGCCAACTACAAGTGCAGGTTTGGACAATTAATGACACCGATACGATGATGTCATTAATTGCTAACGGTGCTGATGGGATTATCACTGATTATCCCAATCGCTTGCTCACTCTGATGAGCAAATAGCCTGTCCACACTCACCTTCAGCTCCCGCATCATTCATGCGGGCTGATAGTTCACTTCAAGGCTACAGGGCAGCTTTATCTTTCATCCGCTTGACCGTATCCACTACTGCCTGAGTTTGGCTGTCTACTTCCAGATTGATTTTTTCACCAACTATAACCTGACCAAACGTGGTCACTCGCAAGGTTTCAGGAATAAAGTAAACACTAAAACAATCCTGCTTTAACTCAGATAATGTCAGACTTACGCCATTTAATGCGACATAACCTTTTTCAAACAAGTAGTCTTGCACTTCAGCTGAAACCTTGAAGGTTACTTTTTTATTATTTGCAGGGGTTTCGATAGCGATAACTTCAGCCACTGCATGGATATGCCCTGATAATAAATGCCCACCTATCTCATCACCAAACCGAGCCGCTCGCTCAATATTTACCTGATCACCTACACTTACGTCAGCTAAATTGGTAATCCGCAAAGTTTCCATCATGACATCAAAGCTAACCTGATCACCCTCTATTGCAGCGACTGTTAGGCAAGCACCATTGATAGCAACACTTGCTCCTAAAGTGAGACCAGTTAATAGCTCACCAGGCAAGTGAAACGAAAAGCGATATAAGTGTTGTTTTTTATCAATATCTGCAACAGGTAGTGTACAAGCGACTATTCCTGTGAACATAAGACAACTCCTCTGAAAATAATGTCGTATTTAGCAAACTGTTACGTTGATGGCAACACACCTATGCAATGAAAGAATTAATAGACCTCTTTCAAGGAAGTACACTAACGCTACGAATTTATAAAACATCTTAACTTGTCCTTGTTATGCTATACCAAGAGAAGCAAAGTAAACAAAAGGTAACGTTTTAACATGAAGCAGGAAGAGTCAATTTCTACTGTTGTTAGCCCAATAGGTGCCATGAATGTGCTATCCAGCAGCGAAGTCAGCAAGTTACAAGACACCTCTCAAGGAGGGCTATATAAACTGTTTCGCCAGTGTGCCTTAGCTGCGCTTAACTGTGATGAACACTCTGATAACCCTTATAAAATTTTAGAACAGCATAAAGATTTTGATATACGTATCATTCAAGAACATCGTGGCCTCAAACTAGAACTAATTAATGCACCAAGTGATGCTTTTGTTGATGGAAAGCTGATCAAAGGTATACGTCAAAACCTATTCTCTGTTGTTAGGGATATTCTTTACGTTGCCAATGAAGTGTCCACCGACAAGCAGTTTGACACCAATAAATCAGATGATATCAGCAATATGGTTTTTCATATGCTGCGTCATGCCAAAGCCTTTGTGCCCAAAATTCTGCCAAACCTAGTGGTTTGCTGGGGAGGCCACTCAATTTCTGACTATGAATATAAATATACTAAACGTGTTGGCTATCAGCTTGGCTTACGAGGCTATCATATCTGTACTGGGTGCGGCCCAGGTGCAATGAAAGGGCCTATGAAAGGGGCTACTATTGGACATGCTAAACAGCGCACAAGTGGAAGCCGTTTTATTGGTTTAACTGAGCCAGGTATCATTGCTGCAGAATCACCTAACCCAATAGTCAATGAACTTATTATCATGCCTGACATTGAAAAGCGCTTGGAAGCGTTTGTACGTCTTGGCCATGGAATTGTTGTGTTTCCTGGTGGACCCGGTACCTGTGAAGAAATTCTTTATATATTAGGTATTTTACTTCACCCTAAAAATCAACACATTCCTTTTCCTCTCATCTTTACTGGCCCAGTTAAAGCTAAAGAGTACTTTCAGCAAATAGATAAATTTATTGGCAAAACCTTAGGAACAGAAGCACAACGACGTTATAAAATAATTATCGAAAATCCACCTGCCGTTGCTAAAGAGATGAAACAAGGACTTGAAGAGGTTTCTAAATTCCGTAAAAAAACAGGCGATGCTTATCATTTTAATTGGTTGCTCACCATTGACCACGAATTTCAACTGCCATTTGAGCCTACCCATGAAGAGATGGCAGCATTAAAGCTGACTAAAGATCAACCTACCTACCTTTTAGCCGCCAATCTAAGGCGAGCAATGTCCGGTATTGTTGCAGGCAATGTCAAAGAAGTCGGTATTCAAGCAATCGAGCAACATGGCCCATTTAAGTTAACAGGTGATCCAGAACTAATGGCAGATATCGATCAATTACTACAATCCTTTGTCGATCAACACCGAATGAAGCTCCCAGGTAGTCACTACGAGCCCTGCTATAAAATAATGAAAAATTAACTGTTAGCATTGTGCTTAATATTAATTATTGCTCCATAAATTAGCGTTTAATTGTCTAATTTATGGAGTAGAACGAGCAGCTAGTGGTTTTTTATCCTTCAATTTGACTTCTATACTTTGTTTTTCTGTTTTAAGAGCACCTATTTCCTGTTTTAGTTTTGTTATTTCATCACAAAAGTCTTGTCGCATTTTTCTCATGGATACATCATCCTGTAGTACATCCTTTAATATACTATCAGTATTTTGTTGTAGCCGATTGCTTTTCATTTTCAAATGAACAATTGTTGTATCTTTCTCTTTTATTTCTTTTTTTAGCTGCGTTACCTGGAATCGAGCAACTTCTAATAGTTCATTATATTCAGCAACTCTTTCCATACGTTTAGCACTATCACTAGCAAGACCTTTATTGTGCAAACAGTTATTAATTTCAGCTTTGTTAAGCGCAAGCAGTTGTTCCTGCTGTTTTAACCTTTTATTACAACACTGCAATTCTTTTTTATATTGCTCTACCACCAGCTTTGTATAGTTATTTCCATACTCATTTTCACCAACTACTAATAGCTTTTCGGGCGATGCTACTTTCTGGAATAAAGCGCAATATTGATTAAAAAGCGCTTCATAAAACTGGCTTGTTGTAAAATCTTTTCTTAGCAGTTCAGCTTCTAATGAAAACAGTGCTTTTCTCAACGCTAGCACCGCTTGACGAGATAAGTGAGCAATAGCAACCTCATCAAGATTAACCTGCCCATAAAAACGCTCTTGCTGAGTCGTAATCTCAACCTGCTTAGTTAAGTGATCACAAAAGCTGTATTGCTGCTTGTCGACTATCGTTTTAAAACTTTGTTGCAACTGACATAAAAGCTCATTATAGGCATGAAACACTAAGTCTTCCGTTTTGCTTGGGTTAGACTGGTCATCGTCAGTATCAGTAAAACTCTTTTTTTCTGCCAATAAAACTTGTTTACGAAAGGCAAGAATATGTCGTTTCGTAATTTGTTGCAGCAAAATGTCACTAAGGCTAACTTCGCCCACTCTATCTAAGCTACGTTGAGCATCGTTAATACAGGTTTCAATAAAACTTAATTGACTATTTTCAGAAGACCTAGTCCGGATTTTCGCTATTTTTTTTAATTTAGCTAACTGCCAACTAAGTACTATTACCAACACCATCATCAACAATGCAAAGTTAGCCAATGCCACTAGCCATATTGAGTTTTGCATTTAGTCTCCCTATGAGATTCATTGCTATAGCCTTACACTTCGCAAGCCGTCTTGTGCAAGCGCCCCTCAGGTTCCGCTGAGTGTATAAACAATTATTAGAGACACCCTATATAAAATATACTCTTCACTCCCATTATTCTCAAACAAGTAAAACATTTAGTGGCACATGCAAAACCAATCTGTTTGGCATATTTACTAAAGTTGACCTTTTAAAAAAACAGCAACCGAAAGGCTAAAAAACAGACATAAAAAAGCCCTCTAATCTAATGATTAGAGGGCTTAATGTAGTACACTACAACTAGCAACTACTATTGTTAATAGTATCCTTAACGCTAGATTTCTTTATACAACTTAGGGTTCAGCACATCCCTAAGCCAGTCACCCAGTAAATTAATAGCCAGTACTAAAACCACTAACACAAGACCTGGGATAACCGTAATCCACCAGCTACCACTTAATAAGTATTCAAACCCACTGCGGATGAGTGAACCTAAAGAAGGAGTTGTTTCTGGCATGCCTAGTCCTAAGAAGGAAAGCGCTGCTTCACTCATAATGGCATTGGCTACTTGAACAGTAGCAATAACAAAGATTGGTGGTAAACAATTAGGTAGAATATGCCGTATCATAATACGTAGCCCACCAAAGCCCATTACTTGTGCCGCTTGAACATATTCTTTTTCTTTCTCTGCTAATACCGATGCACGAATAGTACGAGCAAACTGAGGCCACTCAGAAAAACCAATGATAATGACGAGTAAATAAATAGCTACTTCATGAAAAACTTCTGTACCAAGTTTTGCCTGAAAAAAAGTAGATACGACGATTGCTACCATCAAAGTCGAAAAGGACAGCTGTACATCAGCTAAACGCATTAAAAAGCTTTCTACCCTTCCACCGTAGTAACCGGCTGCTAGACCTATAGCGATACCTAATACTGATTGTAATAATACTGCAAACAAACCGATAATTAATGAAGTTCGAGTGCCATACAGAATGGTACTCAACATATCCCGCCCTTGATTATCAGTCCCCAGTAAAAATCGCTCATCAGCCTCACCTCCCTGCCAAACAGGAGGCAAAGTGGAATCCATCACATCGATACTGGCCAGATCATAAGGGTTAAAAGGGGCTGTTAATGGAGCGGTTACAGCAGCAATAACCATCACTAAAAATATGATAGCTGCACCAATTGCTACTTTATCCTTTTTAAAATAAAAGAGTAGATCAGAGTTTTTAAAACGCTGCCAGGCTGATGTTGATGTACTCATTTACTACCCCCTGTCACATTCACTGTAGGATCAATCAGCCCATAGATAAGGTCAACTATGGTATTGGTAATCACAAAAATTAACCCTACCACAATCAAATAAGCCTGAATTAAAGGAATATCAGCACGATTAATCGCTTCCAAAAACATAAAGCCCATACCTGGCCACTGAAATACAGTTTCGGTCAAAATAGTATATGCCACCATGGTACCTATCTGAACTCCACCAACGGTGACAACAGGTAGTAGTGTATTTTTTAGTGCATGAATAAACCAAACACGGTATTTAGCTAACCCTTTAGCCCAAGCAAATCGTACATATTCTGCATGCAATACTTCCAGCATTTCTGAACGAATTAATCGAATAAATAAAGGCAGCATGATGCTGGCTAAAGCAATACTGGGCAGCACTAAATGTAATAAACCATCACCCGTTAAAAAACCTGTTTCCCAATACCCTACTATATGAACAAGCTCTCCTCGACCAAAGGAAGGCATCCAATTTAATTCAATCGCAAAGACATAAACCAGCATAATTGCTGTTAAAAACACAGGTATTGAAATACCAATGGTACTAAACCCCATGATTGCTTTGGAAAACCAGCTATTAGGCTTAATAGCTGAATAAACACCCAAGGGAACTGACAGGAAAATAATGACTAACGTGGCACCAAACACCAGTTCTAATGTAGCTGGGAGTTTCTTTAAAATCACATCAAGCGCAGGTTCCTTAAAAAAATAAGAAGTGCCTAAATCACCTTTCACCGCTTTTTTCAGAAACCGCCAATATTGTTCTAAAAAGGGGTCATTTAAGCCTAATTTATCTTTTAGCGCTTCCCGCTCTTGCTCTGAAACTGACTGGCCCACCATCTCTCTTAACGGATCACCTAAGTTATCCTGGATAGCAAACCCGATTAAACTTAATATAAGCATTACCACTACTGCTTGCAGTAGCCGTTTACCCAAAAATGCAATCATGCTTTAAACCATTATTTACGTGCAGTAGCCAGGAAGGCTGCCGCAAAAACACAACTCATGACTTCTACGTCAACCTTCCTTCATAGCAGGACGTTACTGGTGAGTACTGCTTCCTGTTAAGGAAACAGCACTAGAGAGACACCATTATTCAATGACCAGATCACCCAGATAAGGGAAGTTCATTACATTCACGATTGGGTCAATTTTAACATTTTTCTTAGACGCCCAAGCTAAATCCTGCCAGTGTAAAGGAACGAATGCCGCATCATCATAAAGCATTTGTTCTACTTTTTGCAGCATCGCAGCCCGTTTAGCAGGATCAGTTTCCTTACCACTTTGAATGACTAATTTATCAACTGCTGGGTTGCAATAGTTGCCACTATTATACTGACCAAACCCCGTTTCCTTATCAGGACACATTAATAAAAATTCAGTAAAGTTAGCTGAGTCTTCTGTATCAGAATGCCAGCCAATCATCATGATATCTGCTGCACGCTTATCAAACTCTGCCCAATATTGTGCTTTTGGCATAGTTTTTAAATCAACTTTAATATTGATTTTGGCCAACATACTGGCAGTTGCCTGAGCGATTTTAGCATCATTCACATAGCGGTTATTAGGCGCCATCATGGTCACACTAAAACCCTTTTCATAACCCGCTTCTTTCATTAATTGCTTAGCTTTATTTAAGTCGTAGCGAGGCTTGAGGTTTGGATTAAATCCTGAATAGCCTTTTGGGCTTTGTTGAGCAGCAGGGGTAGCAAACCCTCGCATAATTTTCTTTGCAATCCCCTCGTTATTAATAGCATAAACAATGGCTTGACGTACTTTCGGGTTTTTAAACGCTTCCACTCGTTGCTGATTTAATTGAAAAGTAATGATGCGAGTGCCTGATATGGTAACCAAATCAACTTTAGGGTCTTTCTTGATCCGATCTAAGTCAGTAGGCGGCACAGGAGCGATAAAATCTACGTCCCCTGACAATAACGCGGCAACCCGAGTTGGTGCTTCTTTAATCGGGGTTAGTACAATCTCTTTAACATTGCCAGGTGATTTTTTATCCCAGTATTGATCAAAGCGTTTGAAATCAACCCGAACCCCTTGCTCACGCTTAGTAACCATAAACGCACCGGTACCAGATGCATTGGTGGAAGCATAAGAATTACCATGTTTTACCAAAGCATCTTTGGATTTATTATTATTATCGAAGCCGGTATAAAACTTACTATCCATTGGAAAAATGTACGTAGCTGCATTCAGTGTCAATGGATAAGGCTCTGCTGTCACCAAGTCAATGGTATATTTATCAACCACCTTGACCTCATCAAAAGGCGCAAAGATGGCTTTAAAATCTGGGCTGGTTCTTAAACGGTTAAAGGTCCACTTAACATCCAGTGCTGTTAGTTCATTTCCTGAGTGAAATTTAACGCCTTTATGTAGAAAAAAACGAACTGTTTTGTTGTCTATCCGCTCCCAACGTTCAGCCAGGCGCCCTTCAACTTTTAAGTTTCTATCCCAGCGGACCAATGGATCAAACACCATATGCGACAACTGAAGTGTACCGCCTGAAAGCTGCTCATGAGGGTCAAGCGAGACAGGGTCTGCGTCATAGGCCATTTTAAGTGTTTTAGCGACTGCACCAAAGCTCATCGTTGCAGCTAGGGCAACACTCGCCATTAAGGTTACTCCACGTTTCATATTATACCCCTAATATCTCCTATTTGATTATTATTGCTGCCCTCAAGCCCGGCTTTCGCCACTTCAGGCATTTAAAGAGTAACAAACAACAAGTTATTCACTACTCTTTGATTAACAGCAAAATGATCGAATTTTACCCTTTACTAAAAGCCCTTTGAAAACTTTTGTTGGGTAACGTGGTAATTTAATTACCACTCCAACCACTTTTACCATTAAGCTTATTATTCCACAATCTCCAAACCTTCTCGGGACAACTGGGTTAGCTTTGGCATTAAATCTAGTAGCTGTTGTGTATATTCATGTTGTGGACTAGTAAATAACTGCTCTGTCTCTGCCACTTCAATCAATTTGCCATAGCGCATTACCCCAATACGGTCACACACCTGGCGTATAACCGGCAAATCATGGCTAATAAACAACATAGTAAGTGACAATTCGTCTTGTAAGTCTTTTAATAAATTTAGAATTTGTGCCTGTACAGAGACATCTAACGCAGAAGTAGGCTCATCACAAATTAAAAACCGAGGCCTTGTAGCAAGCGCTCTTGCAATGGAAATTCGCTGGCGTTGCCCACCTGAAAACTCATGAGGATATTTAACACCTGCTTTACGGCCTAAGCCTACATGCTCCAATAAATCACCTACAATCTGTTGTATCTCTTGATTAGAAGAGGCTAACTTATGGAACCGAATAGGTTCAGCAATAATGTCTGCTATACACATCCTTGGGTTCATTGAAGAATAGGGGTTTTGGAAAACCATTTGTAACTCTCGACGAAATGGTCTGCGCTGCGCTTCTGTTAATCCTGTCAACTCCTTTCCAGCAAACTGAATTACACCAGAATCAGGCGCATAAAGCCCAGCAATAATTCGTGCGATGGTTGATTTCCCACTACCACTCTCCCCTACCAAGCCAAAGGTTTCCCCCGCTTTTACAGTAAAAGAAACATTATCAGCTGCTTGCACATACTTGCAGTTTTTCTTCAATAGTGCAGATTGCGTTTTAAACTTTAAACAAACTTTGTCTACTTTTAACAAGTAGTCTTCTTCTGTTGCAGCAAAATGATTACCTTGGCCAAGCCAATGGTTACTGATATCTATTTTTTCAAATGCAACTTCGGCTGTTTCAATATAATCAACCAGTGGAAATCGCGCTAACTTCACATCTGAACGAGGGACAGCACTGATTAAGCTCTTTGTATAAGGATGTTCAGGACTACTCAAAATTTGTTCGGTGGTTCCCATCTCAACAATTTTGCCTCGGTACATCACTGCAACACGATCTGTGACATTCGCTATCACCCCCATATCGTGGGTAACCAAAATACACCCTACCTGTCGCTCTTTACAGAGTGCTTTGATTAATTCCAGAATCTGATCCTGAATTGATACATCAAGGGCTGTAGTAGGTTCATCAGCAATAATTAACTTAGGTTCTGAGGATAAAGCAATGGCAATAACAACCCGCTGACGCATTCCACCAGAAAACTGGTGAGGATACTGCTTAATTCGAACTTCAGGCTCTGGTATACCCACCTGCTGTAGCATGTCTAAAGCTTTTTGTCGTGCTTGCTGAGTGGATACTTTACTATTGGCTAAAACGGTCTCAACCAGCTGCTGTTCAATCGTCAGCAATGGATTAAGAGATGTCATAGGATCTTGAAAAATAAAGCCAATTTGTTGGCCTCGAATCTCTCGAATTTTATCTGCTGATAGCTGTGATATTTTCTTTCCCTGTAAAAATACTTCTCCTCCAGCCACTCGACCTGGCGGGCTCAGTAAGTCAATAATGGCATTACCAATTGTTGATTTACCCGCGCCACTTTCTCCTACTAAACCAACAATTTCACCAGGCTCTACTAAAAAGCTGGCATCATGAACTGCAGTAGCAATACCAAAGCGAGAAGGAAATTCTATTTTTAGGTTTTTTACTTCTAGTAATGCCATTTATATCCCCTACACAATTGGCAAAGCAACGAAGTATAGCGACAATGTTATTCAAAAAATCATTATCTACTATTCATTAATGTTTAATATTTAAACGTTATAAAGTGTTTTAAGAAGCGATAAAAAGATAACCATTTTTTATTGTTAGTATGCTAGTTTTAGGCTTTTGTCTGTTTTTTGTTTTCAAAAGCTTATTGACTCCTAACGGTTCAACTCATTTTTAGTCAGCTTTTTGCAGCCGGCTTTTCCACCAGCTCAACTGACTACACTGACTTTATTTGCCTTGCTTGACTGTTCAACCTTTTGCAAGCACTCAGCTTAATTTGCAAGTTATTAACTAAGTATCTTTGATCAAATAACCAACAGCTTTCTATTATTTATAACTTTTTAAAATAATCAACCCCTAAAATCACACTTTTTATAATCATTAGAAATATATACAATAACAATAACTTACTTTCAGTTACATATATTATCATTTTGTTTCTAATGGTATCTTATAGTCAACCTAAATCAAACATCTGAGCAAGGGTGCACAAAACTAGACTAAATAGTCATAGTCTGTAAAGGGTTGACCAATAAAGACCAACGCAGGAAGGGGGAATAGAAGCTTTGAGATGATTTACAGACTGATTAATTTGAAGACACTGCAACGCGGCTAATAGGGAAGAAGACTCTGTGTATTCTCTCCCCCTTGCGATGCTTCACAAGGGGCAGGATGAGATCAGTTACATATCTACCCTGATTACCTTATATACACAAGCTTAATGCTCCTCCTTATTTCAGGATACACCACTTGGTACTGCTTCAATTTTGAACAGGCCTCGACAGAACTGTAAGTAAATGCCATAGGGCCTCGCCATAAAAATAGAGGCAACAATTAACACACTACAAGCGGTAACAATTTGTTCAGGATTTGCACCAACCAGTACTAACGTTAACCCATAAATAGTTGGATGAAATAAAATAAAAGCTAACGTGTCCACCATCGAGCGTTTTATCTGAGAAGCATCTGCTGCATTAAACAGCTTGAAAATCCAGTCACGAAACAACCCATAAGGTGTTGCTATAAGTAGATTAACAGGAATATTCACCAGCCGAGACTGAAGCGACTGCTCAACGGAAAGCCCTGTTACTACAATCTCAAAAAACAACCCTGTAACAAATGCAAAAGAAATGAAAGCAAAAGTATCTGCCAAAGAACGCTTAGAAAGCAAATATCGCATCCTAACCTCTAACAACTATTTTTTAACCATGAGGTTCACTGAAAGAAACACAATCCTATTGCGAAGCGCGCACAAGTCATTAGTAACAGCCTCTTTAAACCCATAGCAAGCTAACTAACAAGCACTCACAATAAATCAATACAAGTGGCGCCGCAGTTAAAGGGCTGAGCTATTCGCAGCAGGGATTGACTAGCAAAAAAACGTTAAGTCTTAATGAAAAGAGGAAAATCCATAGAGATCGGTATTCTCTGGAGAGCAGAAGAATTGCAGTTGGCAGCTTTTGATGATAACTCTGGTCACTTTATTTTAACCTAACCAATTTCAACCCAACCATCCACAATACATATGTGTCAAGTTTCTTCAGATGTATGAAAAACTCAATAAGATACTATCAACAGAATAGCCGTGGAATACTAACCAGACTGGGCTTTAATAGCAATGCGTAGTATCCGTAAGGATAAACGAGTTATGTCTTTTGGTTATAGTCTATGCTCCAGCCATATGATCATGAACAAATAATCACCTAATTTAATTTCTAATCGTTATGATTAACTATAAGTAAGCCAAATGTAAGTTGCTACTCTGCCAGCTATAATAATAAGGGTTTTTAACTAACCTATCTTCAAGGATGAAGCTATGAGCTTATTATCGCATTTGTCTGTTCGACAAAAGTTTATCTGTTTACTTGTTGCCCTTTCCATCATATTTATTGGCTCATCCTTTTTCTCTTATCAAGCACTTACTCCAATAAAACTAAGTTGGACTAAGTATCAACATGAAGCAGCAAAAAGAAGTGAATTACTGGAAACCATTCAGGAAAATCTGGGTTATGGGGGCCTCATTCATAATTTTAAAAATTATGTTTTACGCAAAACTGATAAATATTATGGAAGAATTGACCAAAACTACCAAAATATTTCCAATACAGTACAACAATATCAACAGCTGCCTAATCTAAGTCCAGCAGAACAAACTGCATTAAGAACAATTGCTGACACAGCTGATCAATACTTTAACAATTCTAAAAAAATTAAAGAGTTTATTCTTAATAATTACTCCATTAGTGAGCTGGATAAAACGGTAAAAATTAATGATCAACCTGCCTTATCAGCCATATCAGAGTTAAACCAAACCATCAGCCAGTATTCTGGAGAAACCAGCCAGCAACTTGACGATCATTTAAATAAAGCCACCCTAGTGATGGTAATCAGTGCTGTTTGTGCCCTGTTACTTTGTATGACTGCACTGGCATTTATCTATGTAGCCATTAATGGACGGATAACCCGTCTAAAAGATATCATGGAAGATCTTGCCAGCGGTGAAGGTGACTTAACCAAACGAATGCCAGAGCAAGGTCACGATGAACTGTCAGCTGTATCGCAACAATTTAATTTGTTTATCAGTCGCATCCATGAGTTAGTGCAGCAAGTCTCGACAACCGTGGAAAAATTAGCTTCCAGTTGCCATACCGTGTTAGACATTGCTAAAAACACTTGTACCGGAGTAAACCTCCAACAAGGGGATATCAATCAGATAGCCACTGCAATTAATCAAATGTCAGCCACCATTCAAGATGTAGCCCAAAACGCCAACCAAGCTGCTAAAGCCACTACTGATGTCGAACATGAAACAGAGGAAGGCACCAGTCTGATTCATAAAACCCAAACCAGTATCAATCAGCTGGCCCAGGAAATTGAAGAGTCAACATCAGTCATTGTTAAGCTTGAGCAAGAAAGCGATGCAATAGGCAGTGTACTTGATGTCATTAGAGGTATTGCAGAGCAAACCAACCTATTAGCACTTAACGCTGCAATTGAAGCAGCCAGAGCTGGTGAGCAAGGACGAGGGTTTGCCGTAGTGGCTGATGAAGTACGTAACCTTGCTAATCGTACTCAGCAATCTACAGAAGAAATTCACTCCATGATTGAGCGCTTACAAACCGGCTCTCATGATTCTGTCAACGCCATGAGCCAAGGCTGCAACCAAGCTAAAGAAACGGTTAATTTAGCTTGTGAAGCCAATAAATCACTGGAATCTATTGCAGAATCCATTGAGACCTTGACCAAAATGAACGAACAAATCGCCAGTGCAGCTGAAGAACAAAGCGCCGTCTCAGAAGAAATTAATCGCAATGTCGTCGCTATCAATCATGTGGCTGAAGATACAACAAAAATGGCACAAGAATCGACCCACGCTTGTGAAGCCATGTTCAGCCTAACCTCTGAGCTGGAAGACCTAATGAAACAGTTTAAGGTATAACCTCTATCTATTATCGTTCGGTTGCAAGCTGTGGCAAGATAGTGAGACTCACATTATGCTTAAAGTATAACCAATACAGGTAAAGCCTGTACTATGGAAAGGCTGAGTATTATGAAGTCACTATTTGCCGACAGCAAAACCAACCATATCAAACTTGTTTATACCTTAGTTGATCACATTCTTGCTACTGAAGATAACCCGGCTCAATGGCGCCACCAGCTGATTGAAAGTTGTATTTACAATACTGAGCAAGCTGCTCAACTATCAGACGACCAGCTAGCCATGATCTACCGCGCCATACTAATTGCTAAATATGTAAAATACTCCTATGACGAATTAATTCCTGAGTTTGAGCATTACCAAGTACGCTATCGTATAGACTTGGATGATGAGTATACTGCTGGTGCCGTAGCATACTAATCTAGGACTGATAGTTAGGCTTGTGATAATGGAATGGTAGCCAGTACCTTATAATGAGAGCCAGTTTTATCCAGGGTGCTTTGATAAAGCTTGATTGCATTAACATCAAACGATTGAATGCAAGCAGCAGGTAACGATTTATCCCCATGTATGGGCTGTTTTAATCGAGCCAAGGTTAGATGGGGGCGAAACAGTTTAGCTTCTTTTGGTATCTGCCACTGTAAGCATAACTGATTAATTCTTAATGCCAACGCTGGCAGTACCCCCCCAGAACTAACTGATAAAGCCAACAGGCGTATTTTATGTTTATTGGGAAACCAATGAGGCTCTTTTACCTGGCAACTAAAGCAGGCTTGTTCTGCAACTAACTCGCCTAATTGGTCAACTAGCGTCTCAACCAATGCTGAATCTAATGCTGCAATAAATTTTAATGTGATGTGAAAGTGATCCAGCTTCGTCCAACGAAAATTGTTAGGGCAGATTGTTGACGGTAAAGCCGCTTGATAATAGTGGTAAATCGCTTCCGCTAAACTACGTTCAATTGGAATACCAATAAAGGCACGTAGAGGCTGTGTGCCAAGCGCATCTGTGGTAAGCTTCGGCTGGTTAGCAGTTTTCATATGCCCTCATTCAGTGGTGTACCCTTAATTACAGAATATACACATAGTGAAAGGCATATCACAAAAGTAACGAAGAGCACCCTATTAGCCTATGACAACCAGCGCAGCATCTGCCAAACAATGGCTTGAAACCCAAGGTATCAACGAACCTCGCGAACGTATTGAGCAAATAGCTCAGAATATGCTTAGCAAGCTCGCTAAAATGGATGATGAAAACCCTCAACAGCAAGGTTTGATAGAAGCGTTAGCAGTAGTGGAAGACTACCTAGCAAGCTTACCCGTTACGCCTCAGCCAACTATCAACTGGGATACCTCTCCTTTAGGTGACCCATCTGCTGATGCTATTCCACAGTTAACCCAGGAAGAAAAGCAGCAACAGTTTAAACAACTGCTTAAACAACAAAAGTAATGGATCAAATATCCTTACTCACAATATTCGCCACTATAATATGAGCAACATAAGTTGCTTATTATTGGCCAGTTTAGCTATTACCAAGCGCGCGCTACTGATTGATAGCCAATGATGGCTGGTATAGTGAAGCTACTTCTTTTGCAATATCATCAAGCCCCAATGTCATAATGGCAGCATCCATGCTCACTGCGGCTCCAGGCATTCCCCATACAACACTGGTAGCTTTATCTTGCACAATAGTCATTCCACCCATCTGCCTGATTGCCAGTAACCCTTTTGCTCCATCCCCTCCCATACCTGTCAATAAAATACCTAAAGCATTTGCCCCCACACTCTCAGCAACAGAAAAAAATAAACTATCAACAGAAGGCTTATGACGATTAACTGGCAGGGAATCATCCAGCACTGCCTGAAGCGACAAGCGATTTCTTTTGACAAGCAAGTGCTTGTCACCAGGAGCAATATAAATATGGCCTGGTTCCAGTTTAGTTGTGCCTGTCACTTCTTGGACAGGCACTGGCAACAGCTTATCTAAACGCTTTGCATAAGAGCTACTGAAAACTGGCGGCATGTGCTGTGTAACAACAATAGGTGGACCATGCAATGATGAAGACATAACAATCTCTTTAGTTGCTTCAGTTCCCCCTGTTGAGGCACCAATGGCTATTAGCTTTATTTGCTTTTGCACCTTCAGCTTAGATAGATGACTCACTGCATGCCTTTTTTGAATAATACTCTTATTATCCTGCTTCTTATTGAGAGCACTTAAATTAACTAAAGATGCTGCTTTCACTTTATAAATAAGCTGGTCTACAAACGCATCAAATACTTGAGGATCAAAAGGTTTTGCTAAATAATCACAAGCACCTTTTTCTAATGCTTTAAACGTATCTTCAGCCCCTTTCACCGTTTGAGATGACACCATAACCACAGGCATAGGCCGTAATTGCATTAATTTTTCTAAAAATGTAAGGCCATCCATTTTTGGCATTCTTACATCTAATGTAATCACATCGGGATTATGACGTCTTATTTTCTCTCGTGCCTCATAAGGGTCTGCAGCTAAGTCTACTACCTGAATTTTCTTATCTTGCTCCAACGCGACCTTTAAGAAGTTACGCATGGATACTGAGTCATCCACGCAAATTACCTTTATAGGGCTCATAACTTTTTCCAAAGTGATGTTATTTTTTCTAAAAAATTACCCTGATATACCCTTCACAAACTATTTTTAGATGTAAAAACAAAACGGTATATACTCAAAATGAAGGATTATTTATACCCCAGAAGTGCAAAGGCGAAGCTATTGAGCGATAAGTCTCAGAAGCACTTTTAACTAGCTATATAAGTTTTACAGCGACGGTTCTACAGCTATTTTAAACTAAATGATGGAGGTGAAGCGCCATAGTAACAATGCCTAAACGCTATTCAGTTGATGCCCTACATTTGATATACAGAGGACAACTCCCTTACTTTAACCACCCCGGTTCTTGACTCAAAAGCAATTTTTCGAGCATTGCTTCCAAACAAGTGAGAAGCAATTATAGGAATTTCAGCTTCCTTCAAATAACTAATCGCAAACTCAGCATTAATTTTACCAATATCTGACATATGCTCTATCATTTTTGCACCACCAAATAGCTTAGCTTGCAAATTATGCAAATGTGCTCCCTTTTTCAGTAGTGTTTCAATCAAATAAAACATGGCAAAATTACCATACCGCCCCATTAGCACTCGCACAGAAGATTGATTAACATTAGCCGATGACAGTTTAATTTGTTTTTTTGCCTCTGGTAACATGAAGTGGTTCATGCCACCCACCTTAGCAATGGGATCCCACAAACAGGTGGCAACACATGAGCCAATTATTGTTACAATCTCTTCATGCTCACTACTGCCATACACTTCACCAGGTAATAACTTAATAATTTTGACTTCAGAGGCCTCCTGACAATCCATGTTCTTTAATGGGTTTGGTGTTGATCGTTCAACTACCATAGTATTACACCTAATTGGATAAAGTTTTTGCAAAATCTATTAGTGCTATCATTTTCTTGTCAACCGATACCATTCCTGAAATAAAGTCATTTTGCTGATAACAAGAAAGGTTATCTACAGAGCGATAGTTATCCTTTGTCACACGATGGACATCTGCTACTGCATCAACAATCAGACCACTATAAATACTACCGGTAAAACCAGTCATTTGTTGCTTAATAATAATGACAACCGTTGTATTACTATAGCCAGTTTTCTTTAACCCCATTCGGGCTCTCATATCAATCACTGGGATCACTTTTCCCCTTAAATCAATCACCCCCTGAATAAAAGTTGGTAAGCTGGGTAACTCTCGTAGTGGCGACCATCCCCTAATTTCCTGCACTTTTAGTATATCAATACCAAACTCGTTTCCATCAAGAATAAAAGACAAAAACTCTTGCTCTAACTGCTCACCATCAAAGCCATTTGAATCTGATGAGCCTTGAATGTCTTCCGGTAAATTATAGTGAGTTGAATCACTCATTACTCTTTAGTTTCCGGTCATTTGATTTTCTTAATTCAAATAGCTTCTCAACTGCCAGCACAGTTGCCGTTTGTTTTTTAATATTAATCATCCCACTGATTGTCTCAGCTGATATAGTTCCTTTAACCGGCAAAGCACTAGCTAAAGCACTTTCAGCTACCTTCACAACATCAGCGACTGTATCAACCACAATGCCCATAGTGCGACTCGTTGTTCCTTGTTTAACACTGAGTACGATAACAACTGTAGTAGGAGTATATTCTTTACTCCCTATATTAAAGTGTACGCGAAGATCCATCACTGGAATGATCATTCCTCTTATATTAATTAGTCCTTTAATATAGTCAGGTGCATTTGGTATTAAAGTTGGCTGTTTCCAACCCCTGATTTCTTTCACTCTTAATATATCAACCGCATAAAGTTCATTAGCTAAAGTAAAAGTTAAGTATTGTGTGTGATAATCTGTTGTTAATGGCTCATCATATTCCATTACAGCTTCATTCATGAATTATACCTGCAGTTAATGTTCGTAGTTTTAAGCTGCACATGGCTTAACAAATAGTTCATCTGTTATTAATCTGACCAACCCTGATATATCTAAAATTAAAGCTACTGTGCCATCACCTAAAATCGTACCGCCAGAAATACCAGGCACTTTGTCATAGTTAGCTTCAAGGCTTTTAATAACAACCTGTTGCTGAGCTAATAAATCATCTACAAGTAAACCAAATTTATTTCCATCTGCTTCAACTACAACCAACAAAGCACTTGTTAAACTAGTATTAACAGGAGTTATATTTAATAGTTCATATAAGCGAATGATCGGAATATTTTCTCGACGTAACCGGTATACCTCAAGCGCACCAGATATTTGTTGAATAGCATCGGGTACCATTTGAAGCGACTCAACAATTGTATTTAAAGGAATGACATAAGTCTCACTACCTACTTTCACCAACTGCCCATCTAAAATAGCCAAAGTCAGTGGTAGAATGATTTGAAATCGACTGAAATTGCCCTGCTCCGACTCAACAGTTATATGTCCTCCTAGGCTATAGATATTTTTTCTCACAACATCCATACCCACGCCTCGACCAGAAACACCGGTAACAGTCTTTGCTGTAGAAAAGCCTGGTTCAAAAACTAAATCGAAAATTTGAGCATCAGATAAGTGCTCAGATGATTTAATCAATCCTTTTGTTTGTGCTTTACTAAGAATAGCCTGACGGTTTAAGCCTACCCCATCATCAAAAATTTCTATTACAATAATTCCACCACGATGATAGGCAGATAGCTTAATAACACCCGTTACAGGCTTTTTAGCTTGTAATCGACTCTCAGTCTCTTCAATACCATGATCTAAGGCGTTTCGAACCAAGTGAACTAATGGATCTACCAATTGCTCCATAACATTTTTATCCAGCTCAGTTCCTTCTCCTTCGATTTTTAAGTCAACTTTTTTACCAAGCTGGTTTGCTAAGTCATGAACAATTCTAGGAAAGCGGTTAAAAATGAAACTAATGGGCACCATTCTTATCTGCATTACACTCTCTTGCAGCTCTTTGGTATTCTGCAATAATTGGGCAAGCCCAGACTGTAGTCGCTCGATACTATCAAGATTATCTAGAGAAAGCCTACTACCCAAGTCAGACAACATTGACTGGGTAATAACCAGCTCACCCACCAAGTCAAATAAATGATCGATTTTCTCTACATTCACCCTGATTGACTGGTTACCTATGTTAATCGCAGGGGCCTGTTCTTGCTTAACAGAGGCTAACTCTTGAGTTTGGCTACTTTTTTTATTTAGCTCTGCTGGGGATATCTCTACAAAAGACTGGGACGATGTGTCTGGCTCTTCTTGCTGAATCACTTCCTCTTGTTGAATGGCCTCTTCTTTTTTCAATGGGGTAATGGTTAATTGACATTCATCGGCTATCCACTCAAATACTTCAAGAATAGTTGACTTTGTTATGGCTCCCGTTAATTTAATATACCATGATAAAAAACAGTCTTCTGGCTCAATAAATTCCCAATCAGGTAACTGTTTAATGTTAGTTTGTACTGTTAGCTCAGCCAGTTCAGTTAACTCTCTAATAAAACGAATAGGATCATTGCCTGTTAAAAATATATGTCGACTGGGAATAAAAATAACTTCCCATTCGTTAACCACTGGTTGCTCTGCATTATTACGGTTTATTTGAAGTGTTTGTTTCACTTCATCATGGTGAGAAGTAGGATCAAGTAGCTCGCTTGGATTATTTATTTTCTGGATATCAGTTTGCTTTTCAGTTATATCTTGACTTTCACTGTTAGCAATACATCTCAAGAGTGTAATAACAACCTGTTGATTTGCTAAAGGAGTTTTATTACCTCCTTTTCTCATTTCAACTATTTTATGCACAGCATCAACTGCCGTTAACATATGTGTAAGATCTTTCGATAAAAGCCTCCTACTTCCCTCCCTAACCTGATCAAGTATAAACTCCAGCTCATGGGTTATTTCAGCAATATCAATAAAATTAAACGTTGCAGCACCACCTTTGATTGAATGAGCAGCTCTAAAAATGTGATTAACAATTTCGTCATCTACAGCGGCATTACCAAATGTCAATAAGCCTTGCTCAAGGATATCCAGATTTTCAATACATTCTTCAAAAAAAACCTGGTGAAATTGTTCAACATCGATTGTCATGAATCACCCACTTTACACTTAATTTATATTTAAAGTTATTGACAATCTAGTTTTTACTGTTTCATAGCATTAGTTTAATACTTTCTTGATGGTATTTATTAATGTCGTCGGTTCAAAAGGTTTTACTATCCACCCAGTGGCACCCGCTTTTTTACCTTCATTTTTCTTAGCTGCCCCCGACTCTGTGGTTAACATTAAAATAGGGGTAAACTTATAGTTAGGTAATTTACGCAACTCCATCACTAGTTGTATACCATTCATTTCAGGCATATTAACATCTGATAACACAACATCATAAGCTTTTAGTTTCGCTGCAATCAAAGCTTCCTGTCCATCACAACATGCTTTCACATCATAACCAGCTTCTTTTAAAGTAAGTGTTACCATTTGTCGCATCGACACAGAGTCATCTGCGGTTAATATTTTTACCATAGTAATGCCTTTGTAGCTTAAGCCTAATGGTCATTATGTAAACTAATTTAGTAATCCAAGCCAACATGCTATTGGCCAACAAAGCACTTATTACTTATTTAGCATCAGCTGGCTTATCAAGACGCTATATATTCCTTTTTAAAATTTAAATTAATTCCTAACGACTCAATAGTACGAATAACTACGGGGGAGGCATTAATAATTTGGAAAGTTTTACTTTGCTTAACATATTTCTGTTGACAGGCAATTAACAACTGCAAACCAGCCGTATCTATCGATTGAACTTGACTACAATCAACTATTAATGAGTCATTTTGTTCTATATGTTCATTTAGCTCGTTATAAAGTTGCTCTACTTGTCTTATGTCAACAGACTCAGTCAGTGTGATGGTGCCGTCTTTTGCCTCCATGCAGCCCTCTTTTATCAATAAAATGATACAACATATTACACTCTATGTATTATACATCTTTATAGCACAGTAGATCTTTTTTTGTACGATGTATTAAGAGCGGCACATCTGGCTTATACTCTTTGTGATAATTATTCTTACTATTTTTTACAACTCAATGCGAGCTATATTCTTAACTTGTCGAATGATAAAGATGGCAGTAAAGTGTTAGAACAAACCCAGCCAGTTCTCAGTTGTATTAACACTATTATAGCCAGTAGAACTGGCTATAACACGAGACTAAGGAGCGTTAATTGTTAGAATAGAAGTAATATCACCTTTGACTTTTTCGTTAACTTCTTTGACTTCAAGCCGGTAGATTCTATCTTTTTTAATATTCCCTTGCCGAGTTATATATGCACTAATAGTTTTAGCCCGTTGCTTAGCTAGATTAGTTAAATCTCTGTCAGACACCTGAATCGTCCCAGCATATAAACGTGTTAAGAAATCAGTACTCATAGAGTCATTCGTAATAATGCCTGCTTGTTCTAATTGTGTTCTTAACCATTGTTTTTTCTGCTTAGCTGATACGCTTTCCAGTTTACCCAAGCTTATTTCAAGCTTATCCAACATAACACTTTGTACTAAAGCTGGCTTATCCTGCTCGACATCAAACTGACCTTCTACTTCCAAAATTAAATTAGGCCGCTTTTCTAATAACTTAGTGATAGCTATAAGCTTTTCCTGCTCTGTTTTAGGTAAATCCAGGCTACCAGGCTGAAACTTAATTAAATTAACATCTTCTCCAGAAAAGTCGACTAAACCACCCAGCAAGTTAAATGGCGATGCAGCAATACTTTTAAACAGCTTAAAAACAGCATCTCTCAACAGCTTCCCATATTTAACATCAGGCTTACTAAAGTCTCCTTTAACAGGCACATCTAATGCTATTTTTCCTTTACCATCTTCCAACAGTGCTAACGCTAGTTTAACTGGTGCATCTACAGCATCCTTACTTGCTGTTTTCTTGCCTAATTTAAGTTTATTTAAAGTAACTTTATTATCTGACTGCAAATTGAAGTCTTTAACATTATAATAAAGCGTTGCCCCCAGCTTACCTCGTTTTACTGGATAACCTAAATATTTCGAAGCATAACTACTAAACATAGGTAAAGACATATTATTTACAGCAAACTTTACCGAAGCAAGTTTTCTAGGGTTGAGTGGTATTAATTCACCTTCTATAGTTAAGTCCGAATCTGCTATTAACGCTCTTAATTGCAAATTAGATTTTTTTTCTTCACTGGACAACTGTTTTATATTTCCAGAAATCTGGTTCAAGTTAAACTCTGCAACAGGCGACACTGTTGCATCACGAAAATCTAACTCTCCCGATCTAATCTCCAGCAAACCAATAAACCATTCCCATGGTTTAGTAGCCGGCTGTTTGTTAACAGTCTGTGTAGTTTTTGGCTGTGCAGGAAACAAAGGACTAAAGTTCCAGCGCTGTTCTGGTTCTCGTTGTAGGAACAAATCTGGGGTATCCAGCGTCACCGCAGATACATTAAATTTGTTTGGCAGTAAAGATATTCCTGTTAAGCGCAGTTGCTTACCTTGTCCTATGACTTTACTGGTATTGGTTTGCTTTAATAACCAGTTATCCCACTGGAAGTCTCCAGCAATCTGATAGGGATCTGATTGATTATTAGGCTGCCATTCAGCTTTTATTTTTGTCGTAATAGTTCCTTTCAGTTCTGCAGCAATAAAAGGCTGCCAATACTGCTGGTAATGCGCCAGTGTAAACTGCTCTAGCTCAACAGAGCCTTCTACCTGGAGAGGAGTTAAGCCCACTTTACTGTCTAGTGTAAACTTTCCACCTGCTGCTAGTTGACCACTTGCCGCAACTTGCAATGGTTGTTTTTGGTTATTATGCCATGGCTTTAGTGACAATTTAGCAAGATCTAACTGGTGCGCGGCTTCTGGTTGTATACTTAAGTCTTTTAAATTAAACCGACTGGATTTCACCATCCCTTGTTGCCAACCAATTTGCCAAGGCTTAGCCTCTGTTTGCTTACTATTACTGCTATTAGTTTCAGGCTTTTTATTTTTACTTGTATTTTTTTCTTGATCCTTGGTTTGAAAAGCCGTTACCCAGCTCAATTGCCGTTGCTGATTAAGTTTTCCTTGCCAGGTTAGCTTGTCCAATTGCCAATCACCCAAATGCAATTGATTATCAGGCCATTTTAAATGGCCATCATTAAGGGTGAAACGATCAAATGTCAGTGAACCTTGACCTTTTTTAGCAAGCTTTAAATCCAGCTGACTTAGTTCAACCCCTATTTTTTCCAGGGTGACAGCCAATTTTTGTTGCGAATCTTGCACATGAATGGCAGTTTCAAACTTACTCAGCTCCCCTTGTTTAAGCTTAATGGGGAGTGATTGTGGAAGTAGCTCTACTATGGTTGGAAGATTAAGGTGTTGTATCTGCGTTTTTCCTTTGACAGATAAAGGGGCTAAAATAGTTTCACCTTGCCAGCTAAATAAGCCTTTATTTGCTGTTACGAAATCCAGTTTGGTTTTAAATGGTGCTGAAAAATCACTGGTTAACTCTTCCATTAAAAAGTTAATGTCTTTCAGCTGATAATGAACAGGGTTACTGTTTCTATAGGCGCTATAGTAAATAGCTCCCGTTGTTATAACAGCCTCTTGAACAGCAAACTCTACCGGTTTTTGCTCTGTGGTTTCTGGTGTTTTATTTTCAGGCAGTTTTAGGGATTCAAAATTCCACTTATTCTGTTTATCTTGTTGCAGCCATACCTCTGGCTCCTGCAAAGCGACCTGCTCTATCACAATACGTCCTTTGAACAGCTGCAACATATCGAGATTAGCGTGTAATTCATGCCATTTTAGGAAAGGAGACTGTTGCTGCTTAATAACACCTTTTTCTATAGTAACAGTCCCTGTGATTGGGTTTAGCCAAATATTATTAGCAGAATACTTCACCCCTAGCTGCTCACCAACAGAAGGAAGTAGCCAGATATTCAAGGCCCAAGGAATAATAAGACATATCAATAATAATAAAATGCCGACCGTAACAGTAATGCCACGAAATATGCTACGCGTTTTGGATATCATTAATCACCCTGCTTTTATCTATACCAGCCCACCTATACTACCTTGGCCTCCTTTACATTGACTATGCAGGAATGCCAAAAAGGTGATTAATTGAGCCTTTTGACGTATCAAATTTCAATTCATTACTGTGATGTATAGCTTTTGTCACCCACGACTTTGCAGAGCGAATTGCTTCCAGCGAGTTTGACGCCTTACTTAAGTAAACGACAAGTGCTGCTGCCAGACTACAACCAGCCCCAACGACAGGAGTATCATCTCGCTTGGCAGCTAGCTCTATACAGTTATCTTTAGTGGCATAGCAATCAATAACAAACTCATCTGACCAGTTGCCACCAGTAATCAGCAACTGACCATTACCATATTTCATTAGCCGCACTGCTAGTTGCTGCATCTCATGGAAGCTACTAGGATACTGTTGATCAGCCAGCCAAATAGCTTCCTCACAATTCAAACAAGTAATGTCTGCTTTTTTCATTAAATCAAATACAATACTTTTTACTTCCTGAGCCGCCAACCCATGTTTGTTATTCAATAGCCCAAACCCTGGGGCAAAAATCCATTTCAACGGCTGTCTGGATAACAGTTCGGCCACTTGTTGCGCTAGAACTTCATTTCCTAACCAGCCTACCTTACAGCACTCGATGGGCGTTGTTGCCAACACAGCTTCTAACTGGCTAATGACAATATCGTGACTAAGCGCGGTATAAAGTTCAGTTTCATGAGCGGTAATCGCAGTGACTACAGAGGTACTATACGCTCCCAGTGCAGTGAACGTTTTGACATCAGCCTGAATGCCAAACCAGCCCACCGAGTCTGAAAGTGAAATTGTTAATACATTAGTGATCATAACTAACCCTAAAAATCACTCACAGAGGGTATATAAAGTTAAACATAGGAGGGTCAGAATAAGTCTGCTAGGTCAGTTTGCAATATAGCGGTTCTTTGTTAACAAGTTCTTGTCAGTCACAATGTTCATCAACTTCTTAATAGGTGTTTATACTTACTATTAGGCTTTTCGTGAATTCAACGGACTGACTGACACAACAGAAGGAAGGGCTTATGAAACGTCTCTATTATCTTACGAGCAATATTGATAGCGCTGATCTCATATCTACCGATTTACATAAAGAAGGAGTCAGTGATTGGCGCTTTCACATCATGACAAAGGACGAAGCAGGCTTATATCATCACCACTTGCATGGTGCGACGCCTTTCCATCGCTATGATATTATTCACCGCGGCGAACAAGGAGCTCTGATTGGTATTACAGCAGGACTGGTAGCTAATTTGGTGCTGTTATTAACTGGGGTGGCTGACAGCCTGGGGCTTTTTACCATGCTCCTGTTGACAACCGTATTTGCTATGTTTGGTGCCTGGGTTGGAGGCCTGGTGGGGCTGGCACATGATCATTACAAAATTGAACGCTTTAAGCCAGAGCTGGCACAAGGCAAGTATTTAGTAATGGTTGATGTGAAGAAAGCTGAGGAAGAAAAAGTCCGCCAGGCAATGAAACGTTATCACCCTGAAGCGACTTTACTAGCAGCAGACTCACCTTTTTCCAATCCTTTCGTCAACCGGATAACAGCAAAAGCCTCTAACTAACAGTATGTAAAGCCTTGCTCTGATTTATCAGATCAGGCAGGGCCCTCAGCTACCAGCGGCGACTGTCAAATCCAGATATTTCATAAGCGCTTTATTTTTCAATACCTTTATTTCACAATACCTTTATTTCACAATCGCTGGTCAATTCCACGATGTGGTGCACCTTCAATCACAGTTCCTGAATCAGCAACAACAAACAACTTGATCTTTTGATGGAAAAAAACGCTTACCATCACGGTAATTTACGATCAGCAGTATTAGCTGCTGCACTAACTCGCCTGACCTCTGAAGGCCCTGAAAAACTGAGCTTACGTGGGCTAGCCCGTGATGTTGGAGTATCAGCGACTGCTCTCTACCGCCATTTTAGTGATAAAGATACCTTACTGGTTACCTTGGCTAAAGAAGGTTTTGACTGCTTAACCAAAGCAATCATCGTGGCTCAACAACAGACAAATGGCCCCGCAGAGTCACTATTAGCCACTGGACAAGCCTATGTTGAGTTTGCCTTAACCCACCCCCAGCAATACCGGCTGATGTTTGGTCGCTACTTTTGTGGAGAAAATACTGACCCACCCGAAGTGTTAGACACTGCAGCCAATCAAGCTTACCAAGTACTTGTCAGTATTATTGAGCAAGGGATTGCAGCCAAGCAATTTACAGCTAAACCCGCCAAAATGCATGCGGTTGCTGCCTGGTCTATGGTGCATGGCCTAGCTTCGCTACTTATTGATGGGCTACTAACTAACTCCCCAGGCAAAGCCATCAACCTTTCTCAAGAAGAGCTTGGCTCTTACATTAAGGCAGCAACCGAAACCTTTTTAAATGGGATGATGGTAAAGCTTAGCCAGTAAGAAAGCCTGCCAATGCCAAACTAGTGATTAACAGAGTCTTCATCCTGATTAGCTTGACTGTGCTAGTGGCTGTTCTAGGCTAATAAATAGAAGCATAGAAGTTGAATGAAGCAGTGTTAAAAAGTCGTTATCAGTATCTAGACAGAGTTGAGCATCAAATAGGAGATGTTGCTCTGTGGGTAATTACTTTTGGGGCAATTGGTTTGTCCCTTATTCTGCTACTACTGTAGTAGACTTCAGCCCTTGTCTCGGCAAGGGCTGATGATTATTTAGCAATCGAAAAACTCAATCAAGCAAGATCGATATTTAGTCTGTGGCTAAACCGCCTTTTACGTCCCCTTGTCCACCAACATACAGCTGGTTTTCCATTGCATTGAACTGCTTGGTTACTTCATCTTCAGGCTCTTTTGTTGCCAATGAAGTCACCACAATCGCAATCGTTGCTAGAATGAAACCTGGCACAATCTCATATAGACCAAACAACTCAAACACTTCACCACTTAGCTGCTTCCAGACGACAACAGTCACACCACCAACAACGATACCAGCTAAAGCGCCTTGCCAGTTCATTCGCTTCCAAAACAGTGCCAGTATTAAGGTTGGTCCAAATGCCGCTCCAAAGCCAGCCCAAGCGTAAGAAACCAAATCAAGTACACTGTTGTTTTTATCCATGGCTAACGTCAGTGCAATAATTGCAATCACAATCACAGCAATTCGACCAACAGTGACGACTTGTTGCTGAGAAGCCTCTTTATTAAATAGCGCTTTATAGAAGTCTTCAGCCAAAGCAGAAGAAGAAACCAAGAGTTGCGAGTCGGCTGTACTCATGATGGCAGCAAGAATAGCGGCTAATAGAATACCTGCGACCACAGGGTGGAATACAGCCCCCACCAAGTGCATGAAGATTTTCTCACTATCAGCTAATTGAGCACCGCTAGCATCCAAATAGTTAATGCCTGCTAGGCCAACTAAGGTTGCTCCCACTAAAGAAAGGAAAGTCCAGCTTACTGCAATCCGACGAGCCGTTGGCAAGTCCTGGTTAGAACGAACAGCCTTAAACCGAGCCAAAATATGGGGCTGACCAAAATAACCTAAGCCCCAAGCAGCCAGGTTAACAATAGCCAATAAGCTCAGGGCTTCTCCTTTATTGTCATTCAATAAGGTTAATAACTCAGGGTTTTTCTCTCTAATCGCTTCAATTGAAGCATCAAAACCACCTGCATCTTGCATAACAACTAATGGCACAACAACTAAAGCAGCTGCCATTAGCAACCCTTGTACTAAGTCAGTCCAAGATACCGCCAAGAACCCACCAAATAAGGTATAGGAAATAATACAAACGGTGCCAATCACCACCGCAACCTGGTAATTTAAGCCAAATACCTCTTCAAATAATTTACCGCCAGCGACTAAGCCAGAACTGGTGTAAAACAAGAAAAACAATAAAATAAAGAATGCAGAGACCGTTTGAATCAGCTTAGTTTTATCCTGAAAACGGTTAGCGAAAAATTCTGGCAAGGTCAGAGAGTTATTGGCCACAATGCTGTAAGTTCTTAGGCGTCTGGCAACAATTAGCCAGTTAAGCCAAGTACCAAGTAATAATCCCCCTGCTAACCAGATTGACTCTAAACCTGACCCCAAGGCAAAACCAGGCATGCCCAGCAGCAGCCAGCCACTCATATCCGAGGCGCCTGCACTTAGTGCCGCAGGCCAAGGCCCTAATGAGCGCCCTCCAAGAAAGTAATCAGTTGAACTTGATGTGCGCTGATAAGCCCAATAGCCTATCCAGAGCATCCCCGCTAGGTACACGATAAAAGTTGCTAAAATCGTAAGGTTTTCTGTTGTCATTAAAATATGCCCCATTACTAGTGGTGCCTCACGGCACTATTGTTATTCTCCAGGTGCATCCTTGCTATTAAGGAACGTGCAAGAAATAACTTACAGTTTTGGCTCCAATCCCTCCCGCTTGGCTGTGTTGCAAAAACTCGACATAGGCCCACTATGCCTTCCTTTTTTGCGCCTTGCCAAACGGGCGCCTTGGAACAAAAAGCTAACAAGTTATTTCGTGCACGTCCCTAAGCAGCTTGACTCGATTGCAGAGTAGCTCCTTGCTAAACGAGATAAGTTAATAGCTAACTGGTCGCACATTGTACCTTCGCTATATCAGACTGTCACAATGTACGACCAAACCCTAGAGGCTACTGCACAATAATGGATATGGAGTAACAGGCTATTCTGAAGCTGCTGTCAGGAACAGCTTTCATTCTAAAGGCCAGAAATGGCCCTTTAGAATTGAAGAAGAGTGGCCTGTTAATTCATATCGAGCGCTAAGCTGACTTTTTGCACCCTTTTGCAACAACCTCTTTATTGAAAGAGACTCCTAAACAGTTTCACTTGCTAGCGACAACAAGCTTGCATTACCTCCTACCGCCGTGGTGTTAATCGTACGTACTTTTTCAGTGGCAAATCGGTACAAGTAGTGTGGGCCACCCGCCTTTGGCCCAGTGCCAGATAACCCTTGCCCGCCAAACGGCTGAACACCTACCACTGCCCCTATCTGGTTACGATTAACATAGACATTACCTACATTCACTTTATCAGCGATGTAATGGGTTAATGCCTCGTTGCGTGAGTGTACTCCCAGCGTCAAGCCAAAACCTGTTTCATTAATACTGTTGACTACTTGATCAAGTTGTGACGCTTTATAACGCACTACATGGAGTATTGGCCCAAAGTTCTCTTTGATGAGTTGGTTGATACTTTCAATTTCTATTGCAGTGGGTGGTACAAAATAACCATTCATATCAGGCAGGCTGGTTTCTGCAATCAGCTTAGCCTGCTGCTTCATCTGGCTGATATGCTGTAGTAATTGTTGCTGAGCTTGCTGATCAATCACTGGCCCCAGATCAGTGGATAGTAAACTAGGGTCTCCCACGTCCAGTTCAGCCATCGCCCCTTTCAGTAAATCCAAGATGCGATCAGACACATCCTCTTGAACAAATAGCACTCGTAAAGCAGAGCAACGCTGCCCAGCACTGGCAAAAGCAGAATGTACAACATCACTCACTACCTGCTCTGGCAATGCTGTGCTGTCCACAATCATTGCATTTTGGCCACCAGTTTCTGCAATTAATGGCACAATAGCGCCTTGACGAGCAGCCAAGGTGCGATTAATCAGCTGCGCTGTATCCGTTGAACCTGTAAAGGCAACACCAGCTATAGTTTCTGCTGCAGTTAGTGGCGCTCCAACCTGAGCCCCATCACCAGGCAGTAGTTGAATCACACCAGCAGGAAAACCTGCTTCCAGCATGAGCTGCACTGCTTTGAATGCAATCAGGCTGGTTTGCTCAGCAGGTTTGGCGATTACTGTATTACCCGCTGCTAATGCAGCAGCAATCTGACCTAGAAAAATAGCAAGTGGGAAATTCCAGGGGCTGATACACACAAATACCCCTCTCCCCATTAAGCTCAACTCATTGGACTCCCCTGTTGGACCAGGTAGTACTTGAGGGTGACCAAAGCGCTGCTCTGCTTGCACAGCATAATACCGGCAAAAATCAACTGCCTCTCTCACTTCGTCAATCGAGTCTTGAATCGTCTTACCCGCTTCACGGTGACACAAGGCAATTAGCTCTGCCAGATTGGCTTCCAGTAAGTCAGCTAATTGCTGCAAGCACTGCGCTCTTTTGGTAACCGGTTGATTGTTCCAGGTAGGAAAGGCTTCCTTAGCTATAGCTAGTGCCTGCTTGACTTCCTGTTCCGTTGCCCAGCATACCTCTCCCACTGATTCACTGGTGCGATAAGGGCAAGAAACCGCCTTACTGTTGGTCGTTGTCACGATCTCACCATTGATAATAGGTCCTGCTTGCCATGAGCGATTCATATAGCTACGAATTTGTTCAGCTAGAGGCTGCCATTGAGACTCAATTAAAATGTTAATGCCCTTCGAATTTCGCCGCTCATTTCCATAAATTCTGGGAGGAGTTGGGATTCGTTCATTAGCGAGACAAGCATAGGCTTTTAATGACTCAAGCGGATGTTTGGTCAGTTCATCAACCGGTGTTTTTGCATCCACTAAACGATGAACAAAGGAAGAGTTAGCTCCATTTTCTAGCAAGCGACGGACTAAATAAGGTAATAAATCTTTATGGGCGCCAACGGGTGCATAAATACGCACAGGTACCTGATGACTGTCTAAAACCGCTTTATATAAGCCATCCCCCATACCATGTAGGCGCTGAAATTCATATTCTCGCCCGTTGGCCATGGCTAAAATAGAGGCGACTGTATGGGCATTATGACTAGCAAACTGAGGATAGATCTTACCCTTGGTAGCCTCACTCAATAAAAATTGAGCACAGGCTAAATACGACACATCCGTCGCTTCTTTGCGGGTAAAAACCGGGTAACCTTCTGTGCCTAATTGCTGACAATGTTTAATTTCACTATCCCAATAAGCTCCTTTAACCAGTCGTATTGGAATCACATCGCCTTGTTGTGCAGCCAAACCATTTAACCAGCATAAGACAGGTAATGTGCGTTTAGAGTAAGCCTGCACTACCAGGCCAAATTGGCCCCAGCCTTGAGTTACAGGGTCCCGATAGAGCTTTTCAAACAGTTGTAGCGAAATCTCCAACCGATCTGCTTCTTCAGCATCAATGGTAATGCCTACGGATTTTTGTCGAGCCACCTTAATCAACTCAATGACAGTATTAAATAATTCCGTCATGACCCGCTGCTCATGGCTTTTTTCATAACGTGGGTGTAGTGCAGAGAGTTTTATTGAAATTGTTGGAGGAGGTGTTTTATCGTTACCATAGGTTTCAGCACCCACTGCGTTTATAGCTGCTAAATAATCATTAAAATATTTATCAGCATCACTTTTAGTGAGTGCCGCTTCACCTAACATGTCGTACGAGTAGGTATACCCTAAATCACGATTTTTTCGGCTATTTTTTAAAGCTTCTTGAATCGAACGCCCCAGTACAAACTGCTTACCCATGACTTTCATTGCCTGGTTCATTACCTTACGAATTACAGGCTCGCCCAGGCGATTGACTAAACGATTGATAATTCCAGAGGGGCTTCCATCTTCATTACTATCCATGGCTGTGACTTTACCCGTAAGCAGCAACCCCCAGGTCGATGCATTGACTAATACCGAATCACTTTTTTTCAGGTGCCGTTGCCAGTCAGCCACACTTAATTTGTCTTTGATTAATGCATCGGCTGTATCGGCATCAGGGATACGCATTAAGGCCTCTGCTAAACACATCAACAGAATACCTTCTTTGGTATCAAGGCTATATTCCAGCAGCAAAGCATCCACCATATGAATAGCATCATCTTGTGCTCTCACCTGCTCAATCAACTGCTGAGCCTGTTCTGTCGTTCGTTGAAGTTGCTCTGTGGAAGGCTGGGCTATTTCTATCAGCTGGCTTAGGTATTGTGATTCTTCCACCTGGTAATGAGGCGAAATATAAGCCTTTAACTGCTGGGGTGGTAAGGTATAAAAGTCTGGCTTAAATGCATCAGCAGCATTGAACATGTACGGTACCCAATTAGTATAAAAACTTTTATTACCAACAGTCGCCCCAACCCAATAGGCATATCTGTCCTGCTATAAAAAACGGACGGGGTATAGACTGAAGGATTGCCTGAATTTGTTATTGCAATTAATTGTTATAGCAATTATGAGTTGACGGGATAGTCTAACCAGGGGGTAGAAATAGGATCTTGCAAAAAACTAGGCTAAATTTGCAAAAAGCTATGAATCATTTGCAGTTTGTATAATCTGTCACCAACACATGACGTTATCAAAGCTATAGGCCTTGCTGGCGTAGCCTAAAAGCTTTTGGCGTATGCCCCATCACCTGCTTAAATGCTCTGTTTAAAGCACTCTGATGACAAAAACCAGTTAAACTGGCAATCTCCACTAAAGGGAGTTGGGTTGTTGCCAACAGCCGCTCAGCTTCTTTAACTCGTTGCTTAATCACATATTGAAAAGGTGTTAAGCCTACTTGTTGCTTAAAAATTGCGTGAAAATGACTAGGGCTCATACACTGGTCTTTAGCCAGCTCAAAAATACTAATTTTTCGTGACAAATTGGTTAAGACAAACTTATTCAACCGGGACAGCTCAATTTTAGCGGATGGTTGTGATTTAAATTCTATTGTTTGACTCGCGTGGTATAAAGCATGAAGAAAGGCTGCCGCCAGATGGCTTGCCAACAATTGGTCTTCAGGCGCCAATGCAAATTGCTGGACACTCACATGCACCAGCTGCTGTAGCGGAGGAGTTAGCTTTTTATAGCCAGGATGCGCAAACAGCTGATCAATCACCTGGGGAGCAACCCAGTGTTGATTATCTTGTGCAGGTACATTTAAAACCAGAATCTGATTGTTATCATCCCCTGCAAAATCGTGAGGCTGATTAGCTGGCACCAAGCAGCCAAATTGTTGACCCAACCGGTTAGCTACCCCCCCGACTTCAAACAGAGTGTCTCCATTAATACCAACAACAAGCTGATGAAAAGGATGAGAATGGTTAGCGGGTTTTTGTGGTAGCTTTTTTATTGCAACTGTTTGCATATCCCCCCCTTTAATTAAAGCCTGAACTTACTGGTATGAAACCGTCGAAAGAAACTAAGCTTTTACTCCAATTTACCTCGTTTGGCAATGCAGGGACTAGCAGCGTCTACTCAAACCATCAATATAAAGATGTTTGCTCGCTCCTTCGCTACACAAGCTACATGTAGAGCGTCCTTTAGCCCTAAAAATATCTAGTTAACTTGAATTGATTAAGATAATGAAAAGAGACAATGACTGGCTATTTATCTAACATTCTCAGTCCAAAGCCTTCTGGCTCTTGTCTTACTACTTCCATAGTGCATACAGGAGCAGGTATGGGTAAGCCTTGCACCTGAACTTTGACTATTGTTCCTAAAGGAGGAATGCTGTCTTCTTCAGCCAATAAAAATATGCCGCTATCTGAAATATCCCGAGTTTTTAGCGTTATGCCTTCATCACCGTTACTCATTAACTTAATTTGTAAGGTAACTTTTGTCCGCTGATGGCGTCTTTTTTCGTCTGACATTGATTGGCTAAACTGTTAGCTACACGCAATAATACTTAGAATAGTTCATATTCCTTTGACTAATCATAGGAAATTAATTCTTAGTATCTTCGTTTACCTTCCTGGCTGACATTAAATACCACTAGTTTGTGGCATTTAATTAATAGCTGTTTTAGCTATATCAACGACTCCATATAACTAGCAATAGCTAACAATCCCTTTTGGTCTTGCTCATCAAATCGATCCAACACTGGACTGTCGATATCCAACACTGCCTGAATCTCCCCTTGTTTTTTCAAGGGTAATACTATTTCACTGTTAGTATGAGTGTCACAGGCAATATGCCCTGCAAATTGATGAACATTCGCTACGCGCTGTACTTCACCCGTTGCAGCAGCAATACCACAAACACCTTTACCTACTGGAATCCTGATGCATGCAGGCTTCCCTTGAAAAGGGCCTAATACGAGCTGGTCACCCTCACTCAAGTAAAAACCAGCCCAATTGACCTCCTTCAACTGCCAAAACAGCAAACTGCTGATATTGGCAAGATTAGCAATCATATTAGGTTCATTTAGGGTGAGAGACTTTACTTGTTCCAGCAGCCGCTGGTATGAGTCTGTTTTATCATTATCAGCTGATGATAGGGGTTCTAACTGGAACATAGTGTTGTGCTTAGCCTTCTTGCTGTCGACAGGACTTTAACGTTTCTGCAATTAAAAACGCCAACTCAAGAGACTGATCGGCATTTAGTCTAGGGTCACAATGGGTATGATAACGATCACCCAAGCCTTCTTCTGTAATGGCCTGAGCCCCACCTATACACTCCGTAACATTTTGCCCAGTCATCTCAAAGTGCACACCTCCTGCATAGCTTCCTTCTGCATGGTGTACCTGGAAAAACTCTCGTACTTCTTGCAAAATCTGATCAAATGCCCGAGTTTTAAAGCCAGAGCAAGCCTTGATTGTATTACCATGCATGGGATCACAACTCCACACCACATGACGCCCTTCTTGTTGTACTTTTCTAATCAAGGCCGGTAGCCCATCAGCAACTTTGCCAGCCCCCATCCGAACAATCACAGTAATTCGACCAGGTTCATTTTCTGGGTTTAAGCTGTCTATTAACTGAATAAGCTCTTCAGGTTTTAAAGTAGGGCCCGCTTTTACACCGATAGGATTTTTAACACCGCGTAAAAACTCAATATGTGCTCCCTCTGGCTGGCGAGTTCTATCACCAATCCATAACATGTGTGCAGAACAGTCATACCAATCCCCAGTGATACTATCTTGCCGAGTGAGAGCCTCTTCATAATTCAACAATAGTGCTTCATGAGAGGTATAAAAATCTGTTTCTCGAATGGCTGAGCTGGTTTGTGCCGTAATCCCACAAGCAGCCATAAATGACAAGGTTTCATCAATGCGCTCAGCAAGATGCTGATAACGCTCTTTTAACGCACTATTTTTTACAAAACCTAAATTCCAGCGATGCACCTGATGAAGATCAGCCAAACCACCTTGAGCAAAAGCTCGCAGTAAGTTTAAGGTCGCCGCCGCTTGGTTATAAGCTTTGAGCAGTCTATTAGGGTCTGGTATTCGCGCTTCTTCAGAAAACTCAATTGAATTAATAATATCGCCCCGATAACTTGGTAAGGAAATATCACCCTGACACTCCATATCAGCAGAGCGAGGCTTAGCAAATTGCCCTGCCATCCGACCAACTTTAACAATTGGGCAAGCACCTCCAAATGTCAGCACAATAGCCATTTGCAGCATGACTTTAAAAGTGTCGCGAATATTATTGGCATTGAACTCAGCAAAGCTCTCGGCACAGTCCCCCCCTTGTAATAAAAAGGCCTTGCCTTGAGCAACATCAGCCAATTTAGTTTGTAATGAGCGTGCCTCTCCAGCAAATACTAGTGGAGGATTTTGCTTAAGTTGAGTCAACACAGACTCAAGGGCCTGAGGGCTTGGATATGCTGGCTGCTGTTTAATGGGGAATTGCTGCCAACTGCTGGGAGACCACTGCTTCGCCATGCTGTAAACCTATAAAATCTTGCGAGCTAATGAAAATAATATATAAGTGCTTCATTAGAAAGCCTTTTTAGGCAGACTTCAAGCCCTGGAAAAAGGATAAATTGAAGTAGACAGTGGATTAATAGTAGGCAGGTAGTTGAAACAAGCAAATGACACAGTTCCCTTGTGCATTGCTATAAGTGATACAAAGCGATTAAGTATTTACTTTAATAAGATCAACGGTAGATTCTAATTCATCTAAAAAGTAACTAACTAACTGACGCCGAGTAGGAAAGCAGTTATGGGCTTGATGATAAGCCTCTATTAAACGGCTAATTTCCAACTTAGATGTTTTGCCTATATTGAAGGGAATAACATTAGCCATACTATAAAACTCGCTCGCTGATGTTACTTGTGTATCACCTTGCTCTATTTTGTTTAGATATTTTTCTTTTAAAGACTGAATCTTATATTTTAAAACGGCAAGTTGCTGCTCAGGCATTAGAAAATCAAATGCCAATGCTGCTTTTTCATTACCTTTGGCTGCCATTGAAATTAATTGGGCATAGTGGGCAACATCAAATTGGTCCATAGCAGTTAAAACTCCATAGCTACTCTTCGGATCGACTGTAAAACCCAATTAACAATATCTGATGGCAAAACACAAATAGTCTCTGCGTTTTCTTGACAAGAGTTTAAATAAAATAAGTATGATTATAGCGATTCATTATAAAAAAGGGGCTACTAAACCCCCATTTAAAACCATATTATTTTAAAGCAACCAAATCGATTTTTTGGCTGTATAAATCCTGCCACTGAGTTAGCGAAACCCAGGTTTCTCCTACAATAGGATCTTGATAAATCCAACCATTACATGTGTAGCTTAGCTCTCTTAGCTTGTTAATATGAGCTTGAGTCAGCTCTAACTGTCCATATTGAAAGGGGCCAATGACAATTGCATGCCATAGCACAAACTCCAGGTGTTGAAGCCGCCCAGCAGGGTACGCCAACAAAGCTAATTTATTCATGTAATCTGCAAGTTCTTTAGCTGCGGCCTCCATGGCTCTCTGCCTCGCTTTTTACTCGTTCTCTACCAACAAGATATAACGCTATAATTTTCATATAAACCTTGTACATTTTAATGTCAAATACTCTCTATGTGGTGTGCATATTCTCCTGACCCTAAACTAATCGAAAAAACTGTCGCCTCGCTCATTTTTTTGAAACATATGCTGTTGGCTATTTTATTCAGCAGCCAATACAGCCTAGCTTCAGATAAATTAAACATAGCAACTGATAACTGGCCACCCTATGAATTCTATTTAAATAATGACCCTAACCAACCTGTAACAGGGTTTAGTACTGAAATCATCCAAACAATATTTCGTCAGTTAAAAGTAGCTCATAAAAAAATTGCCATTTATCCATGGGCCCGTGCAGAGCTACTTATTTTAAAAGGAAAAATTGATGCGTTATACAGTGTATCAAGTAGTGAACAGCGTAAACAGTGCTGCTACTTTCCCGATGAGCCGCTCATTAACTCACCCTGGATTTTTTTTATTCGTCGACAAGATCAAGACAGGCTTTTTTTCCGATCCTTTGATGACTTAACAGGCTACTTAGTGGGCGCCGTACGCAGTTACTCTTACACGCCTGAATTTTGGCAATACCTTAAAACAAAAGGCAACTACCAACTGGTTGGATCAGACGAACAGAATTTTATAAAACTACTTGCTAATAGAGTTGACTTTGTGATTAGTGAGTATGGCAATGGAAAAAGCTTGATAAGAAAACTACAAGCTCAGAATAAGGTGATTCCACTTGAAGATACGCCAATAAAAGTAACTGGCTTATATATTATTTTTCATAAGAAACGTGTCTCTCACAATCTGGTAGTTCAATTTTCAGATCAACTAAAACACTTCAAACAAACGGCAGCTTATCAGTCACTATACAATAAGTACTTTACAAATTAAGCAGCTGTCAACTTTTTACACAACTCCTCATCAAATCAACATAACCTGATGATTAAGGTAACCTCAGATAGCCGCTATATAAATACACCAACAGGTGGCGTAAATTATGCTTGGTTTAGTTATGACAGCCCTCTTCTCTTTACTTGAGGCATTACTAGTTCATATCTGGAACTGAAAACGACCTGGGACAGATATATCCTAAGAAAGGAGCAGTATGATGAGAACATTGCGACTTAATGAAAACGCCTTTTTTGGCAGACGATCTGAACGCTTCTTTCGGCAAAAAAGTATCTGGTTTTTCAAAACAAGGGAAGGTATTGATATAGGCCCTTTCAAAAATATTTATGATGCTAAAGAAGGTGCTAACGACTACATTGACTTCATCACTCAAATCAAATCAAGAGTGTTAAAGTTTTAGCCGGCAATGCAGAAAGCACTGATCAGTATACTCAGACTGTAGCCTAGTGGTTCATGCATCAAACAAAGTAATAACATAGCCATGTGCCACTGCCTGCTATTGCTAAGTTAACAAGCCACAAGTAATTTTTTTAGTGCTCTACAAGGTAGACTAGTACTAAAATAACACCCAACACCAGTGTTTCAATCATTATACAAACTCATCTATTCACCACAGCCAACCCCACATTGATCAACATTCAATCTTTCAATGTAGTACAACTAAAGGTGTACAAGCTAAACGGGATGCGAATTGTATCACAGCTGTATTTAAGCCTGCAAAAGATTATTAGTTGATCACTCAAGTCTTGTTGAACCCTCCCCATTATCATGGCTTACAGTATCAACAATAGCGGTATATTTTTCAAACAAGTCTTGGTAAGTACCATCTGTTAGCAGCTCAAACAACATCATATCAAATAAAGGAATAAGGTAACCTTTTCCTGCACGCTTAGAGAAAGTTAAATAAGCAGGCCTAGCCGTTAATGGTACAGAGAGCGCGGCTATTTGAGGTAAGTTGAGTTTTTTTAATAAGTATGCTCCTACATGACGGTTAACCAACACCATGTCAACTCGCTTCACTGCGAGTTTTTCAAAATTCTGTTTAAAGTCATTGACAGGGCTAACTGTAAACCACTGCTTATTGAGTGCCTCATCAAATTCTGGCGATGTGGAAAAGCCCGTCACCAGACCAATGTTCCGTCCTTTTAAGTCCTCTAGCGTGTTAAATTGAAACGGTCGGTCTTGATGAATAAAGAACACTAATGATGATACATGAAATGGCACATTGGTATAATCCATATAAGCTAACCGCTCTTCCGTTCTAAAAGCAGCAATCATACAGTCTAAATCCCCTTTCTTAACCATTGCCAACATACGACTCCAGGGGAATAAATTCAGTTTGGTTTGAATATTTAACCGCTTGCCAATCTCATGAAACAACTCAACCTCTATCCCTTTCAACTGTCCATTTTCAATAAACCCAAAAGGAGCAAACTCATTCGTACCACATCTTAGTGTTTCCACTGTTTTAGCAAGTACAACGGGTGTAGCACTCAACATAAAACAAGTGATGAGTAAGCAGCCTATTTTCTTATGTAAGTGCATTTGCTCACCCAGTCCAGCCCGATCAATAACAGACAATGAAGATCACACCGCTAACTGCTCTAAGGCGATAAAAGCAAACTCTTGATCTGAGGCAGTGCCTTCAACATCACCTGTTTTTACCAACATCTGATCACAGTCTATAGACACCACTAGCGCATTAATTTGAGTGCTATCCCCCATAATAGAAAAATCCGTTCCTCCAGGTTGATACACAGTAATAACTGCAGTTGGCGGTGATTGAAAATGTTGTTTAAAGTGAACCAGATACAAGCCTTTTGACTTTTTTGAACTACTACGAATGCCACCAGTAGGGTTGGTAATAATGGTACCATTTGGACTAATCCGCCCAGCAATCACTCTTACACCATTTCCTGAAACCATCTGACTTCTCCAGAATAAAAATAAACTTATCTATGACACCCTCAAAACTCAACAATACCCTACGTATTAGGTATATTAAGAGCACTACTAGTAAGAATAGTCAATTAACACATAACTGAAACTTAAATTAACGTTTTGCTTGAACGTAAATTTATACACCCTGCTACAATATTCACATTGCAAGCCGTTACAGGTAGATTAATAAGCCTGTTGCCATGCTTGGTAGCAAGGTAAGTAATGGCAATGTGCTTGTTCCAAATGACTTTATTACTCAGCTTGGGTTTCACCAGGGTGGTATAGAATCTGGTAGCCTTACTGCAACAGGTCTGCTGAATGAGGTAGACCCGAATAATATAACGGATGCACCTGTAGAAAGCTTTGGAAAACTGTACGATAACGAAACGGGAGAGTTGATAGCAGAGAGTGTAATTGTTTTATCTGAAGGAAAACTTCATTGGGGAAGATTATAGAGTTAATCTGGGTATGTACACAAACACCGGCAAGGAGAGCACTATGAAACCAGCTACCCTAACCGAAAAACAGCACTTACAGTAATTCATCAAAGAGCTAACTGCCTTATCAAAAAAGACTGGTGTTGTTATAGAAATAATTGGTGGGTTTAGGTATAGAAACCTCCATTAACAAGGGAAGAACTGCTTACAAGGACAACTCCAAGTAGAGGTAGACTATATTGTTCTAATTATTAATAAGTTAGCTTTTAGCTTTACTAAAAAGAGAGTTGAAAACAATATCTATACTTATATTGTCTGTATCTGATAAGTCTTTTCGCATTGACTTTACAATTTTACTAAAAGAGAAGTTGGCATCATCTGAGTTTAAATTACCATATACTTTAAAAAAATTATTTAAACTTAACACAACCTCATCACTTCCAATTAATACAACTCTTGTCTTTGCTTTATTCAAGACTTGTAATTGCTCTAAGCTTCTATTCTCATTATGCTTATAGGAACTAGCTATTTCTGAAACCGAGTTTAAGAAATCCAAGTATGCTTCGGCCTTAATATCAAGGGCTTTTTTTCTTTTTTCACATCTTGACCCAAGAAAAAGTTGTACACCCGCACTAACCAAAACACCTAATACTCTAATTAATGCAACAATTACTTTAATATCCATAAGCACTTTTACTATATTTGGCTTTTATTTGCAAAAATTAAAATAATTACACTTTTCTTTGGTAAAATCGCCTCCACGCTAGTTTCAGTATAGTTTCCTGAGCCAACAGTATGCTGAACAGTTTTAACAACCCACTCCCCATTAGCACTAGTTTTATGATTAGCAATAATTAACTTTGATTCTGCTACTATTTCTGGCGATAAAGGGCGTACTAAAGTGAGTGACTTTTTACCCCGTTTCAATTTGTTTAACTTGCCTTCTGCCATGTGTTTGGCTTGATCGGCCAGTCTTGTAAGTGTCACGTAGGGTGTATTGAGGCTCACCGCCACCCACAATTACTTGAATTTATTGTTGCTATCTTCAGAGAACCAATAAGTTTGCACAGATTGTTAATCATTCCTTTCATTAACGGTCACACAGCTTTTACTGTTGTGTATGTCACGAGGCAATGCTAGGTTAAGGTCACTTTCCGCCCGTTGGTCAAGGTGTTCAAACTTGATATTGGCCAGTTCTGGGTTGATAGCTACCTGGTAGCCCCGTTTTTTGGAAACTTCGCGGTTATCCAGCTCAATGGTTACCACATCAAATTTAATGACCGTTTCATCCTGTACGGTGAGTTTACCTGCGATTAACTGGGTGATATTTATCTGGTTGGATAGGGTTTTATAAATGGGTTTTTAGGGGTATGGCAACAGGTAATGGATAGGTTACGAAAATGTTATCGAAAAAATAGGAAGAAAGGACAACCCACCCTAGCGCTGGATTATTGAGCAGACTTTTTCTTGGCTCATTAATTATCGACATCATGCTAAAGACTACGAGGTTCTTCCAAAAAACAGTGAAGCAATAATCCAAATTGCTATGTTGTATATTTTGATCAGGAAAATTGCTTCAATTTTATTTTGCAAACACGTTCTAAAGATGGCTGTTTATATTTTCAATTCGAAAACTTACCCTTGGTTGAAATTGATGACCGAATGAAAAATTTTGACCAGGTTTTACACAGCCTGCTGTTATATAGTAACCATTGCAACTATTTGCTAAGCAGTTACCTACTTTGTAGTTGACAATTTACAGGGCTCATAAAGCAATTACGATCTCTATATATAACAAACTTTCCTGGAGCTAAATATGAAGTACCATCAAATTTTGTAACCTGAAAAACAGCCCATGAACTAAATGTTGACTTTGCAGGCTGAGCTACATATGAGTTATTACACTGTGAAGAGATTTTATTATACGTTTCATCACCGATATTAAAAGCATCTATATATTCAGTACTTGAACTTCTTAGATAAGCAGCAGACCATAACCCAGAAGCGGTGACTTGATTACCATTGGAGTCTTTCAGCCAATACCATTTACTTCCATCTGGCTTAGCACAAATTACATTGGTCCATTCAGCATATGTGTGAGAACAAAGCAGGATTAGAAAAACAGTTAACAATTTAAGCATCATGTATTTCATTTTAACCACCTGATTTAGATTATTTATTTAAAACGAATGAAACAAGCTGAGCATTCTGGGAGACTTATATATATTCCTGGTGCAATATAATTTGTTCCGTCAGCTTTGTTTACATAAAACACACTCCAGCTTGAAAATGTATTATTAGCAGGCTGCGCTACAAAATTTTCTCTACATTGGGAGTTAAGGTTATCATAATTTGTGTGTGATATTTTAAAAATATAAATATTGTCATTGTTTTGTAGGGTTACTTCCTCCCACTCTCCAGAAACAGTTACCTGATTACCTTCATTATTTTTTAGCCAATACCATTTGCTTCCATCAGGTTTAGCGCAAAATACATTTGTTGTGTCTGCAAATGCTACATGTGACAACATAAAAAAAAGAGAAAATAATACAGAAAGAGGAATTTTTATACTTCTCATAACAAGCTTATAAATCATACCAACCAAGTTAAACACAAGTGTTTTTAATAACACCAAATATACACCAATTGACTTATATCAATTTTTCAGGCCGGGACTTTATTAACTTTATTGATTGAGATCAATTGGTGTTACATGATGTTACAAAAATATTAGAGACCATTGAGCTAGTACTCTCTAATCGTATGCCCTTTTCAGCCTGGAAATACTCCTTAATGACCATAAAGAGTAGACTCTATTGTGAGCAGCATCATTCCACTAAAATTTAATCACTCATCAATCCGAGTGATTGACAAAGATGGTGAAACTTGGTTCATGGCCAAGGCTGTTGCTGATGCACTACCGTACTCTAAAGCAAGTGCAATCACACGCTTAGATGACGATGAAAAGGGCATGCAGATTATACAGTCCCTTGGTGGAAGCCAGGAGTTACAGGCTTATTAACGCATCTGGTGTTTATTCAGCCATTTTAAGAAACCACCGGCCCGAAGCTATAATCTTTAACAAATCGGCTACCAGTGAAGTACTTCGAACTATTCGAAAAATATTATTTGCCAATGGCAAGCTAATGGAAAAGGTTACCAAAGAAATAAATGTCAGCGTGGCTGTTTTTTGGGCACGTTGTTAGCCGATAAGGCAGCTTATCAGCTAATTTGACTATCTAAAGATGGTTATGCTGCAAAAAGCTAAACAACTTATGTTCAGTGTGAAACTGAATCACTTAATATGCTTTAGTGATAATCCTACACATACCATTTCCTTTAATAGTTTTGGGGCATACCGATAGTTTCCTTCAGAAATATGAATAAATGGATCAATTGAGCCAGGGTAAACTAAAACGTTATATCCTTTAGATACAGCTTGTGAGAAAATAGCACCCTCATCAATCAAATATTTTCTTGATAAAGCAACTCCACGTTCTTTATCTGTTAGACTTAAGCTTTTGGTATTAATTAAGCGCTGTACAAATGTGTTAGCAAATTTTGTTAGTATGTGGTTGTAATGTTGATTGCACTCAATAAACTCTAAAAAATTCTTTCTATGATGGGAGTAGCAGCTATCTCGATGGTATTCAGACATATACTTAATTTCAAATTGACAGGAGCTTGAATATTTTGCAAACAGTTCAATTTTGTCTGAAACAAACTCTCTGCCAAGCTGAAGAGCCTTATCGTAAGAGTCATTATCATCCAAAGAGCAGTCAATAATTTGCAGTGTAAGCCTGTGTATATAATCACCAACCAAGACTTCACAATATTCAAAGTTATTTGAAATCCAGTCTAAACTAGCAGCCAATCGTTTATCGTCAGAAAAGTTTTCATTTTGTAATGATACGCCAAAAAAACATTTTTTATACTTATTTAAGTAGTTACGCTTTTCTTTCGGAGCTACAAAACTCTTTATTGCCATAAGACTCTTATTTGATATATTATTATACTCTGGTTTTATAATTTTTGAGTAGTCATCATAGTTTAATACTATTAACTCATCTTTATTTTTAGAAAAAAAAGCAATTTTTTTGGCTCTTATTAACGCTTGATCAACAAATGTTTCTGTACCATATAGATCGCCAAATGGAAGTAATGTCGTTGATTTAATACTAGGGAAGCATTTTTTTATTTCAGCATTTGATACAATTTCTACACTAGTACATTTGAGTGAAGACTTTATTTTATCGATACAAAGGGAGTTTCCTTCAGGATAAACTAGTAGCTTTAAAGCTCCACTTAACTGTACGAGTGAAACTTTAACTAGCTTGATATATTTTAGATCACTAAGAAGCTGTAACTCACTCTCAGAACAAAACTGTGAAAAATTAATTGTTATATACTTAGTTTGATGATGATCAAAAATTTTTTTTAGTTGATCTACTTCATTCATAATCAAACCTTTTAAGTAAAATTAATGGGCCGTTGATATACCTTACGGCTTTGTAATAGCTGATTTCTAATAAGCAGGACTAAGTAACTAATAGCAGCGCAATTAGGGTCTATAACAGGTATTCTAATCCCTTCATCTTCTAACGCCTTGCTTACTCTTGTTGCCATGTTAACGAAACCTGTACAGCCAAAAATTATAGCTTGAGCACCATCATTTATAATGGCTAATCTGCCAGCATCTAATACTTTGTTAAAAATAATTTCTTCATTTCCTAAGTGCTTAACAGGCACATTTACATTGCGAATAGAGGCAAAATTATGAACTAAACCAAATTCTTTGATATGCTGTTCTTGTAATGCTACAACACTATCCATGACAGTAATTATGGAAAATTTGTTAGCTAACATCATTGCAGTGTAAGCACTTGCACGAAAGCCCCCAATTGTTGGTATATTAACCACTTCTCTTACAGCTTCTACACCACACATATCCATATCAGTTATAAATAAACCTGAGTAGCCTTCTTGTTCAGCTTGAGTTGCTAGATTAACAACATGCGGTGCATTTCTAACGAGGTCATACCGACTTTCAATACAGTCACTGCCTTCATTAATATTCAGTATGTCAACTGAAAAATCAGGTGGAATTACAGGCTGAACAGCTCTTTTGATAGTTTGGTTAAATTGTGTATTGTTTACTGGAACAATAATTAGAATTTTTTGCATGTGAAATTTTTAATAGATCCATTATTTATAAAATACAGGCCATACTATCTTATTTACTATAAAGTGACTAGTGGTTCATATTTGTGTGTCACCTTCAACAAAGTAAGTTTATATTAACTTGCGTTTTACCTATAGCCCTTTGAAAACACGCTGATAGCTGAATGTATGGAAACCTATCGTTGCTACGAGGGTTCATCAGTCATTCAGAGAAGCATGCTATAACAACTCAAAAACCCTATAACAGCCTATGAAAAATTAAAAAGGGCTGAGCTAGGTATGCACAAATAGAAGAAACTAAAAATAATATCAGCAGGGTGGTTGCTAATTCTGTTGCTCAGAATAAATTTTTCGAGAAACCATATATTGAGTTTGTAAATAATCACTATTTACAAGACAATGCTTGTGGTAAGTTACTCAAGGCAGGTGAGTTTTACGGCCAATAACATCAGTTATTAGCCAAAGTAAAAAAAGGATACCTAACACCGCTAAATGGTTATCAAGTATGGACATCATATCTACTGATAAGGTTTAGCAATAATTGCATAAGGGTCACCAGCCCCTGTTACCGCTTGAATTTCTTTTTCTGTCAGAATAGCTTGTGGGTTTAACGATGCAGTCTTAGCAATCTGGTATAAAATATGTGCCCACGTTGTTTTATTGGCATAAAGCATTCCACCTATATCCAAAGTACCACCTTGGTTGATATAGCCTACAGCAGCCGTCTGTTTAGTTCCCAGATCCAGTTGCCGCATAATACCAAGATACACTTCTGGGCGACCATGACAAACAAATACTCTTGTGTTAACGGTATCTGGAAATACATTATCCATTACGTCATCAGCCACTAACTGCTCTGCTTCCGCTTTATCTCTTGCCACTCTAAATCGACCTGGCTCTATAATATAAACAAGTGAGTGGGGTATCTCTCGCTCTTTTAGACGGTCACTGGCTTTTAATGCTTCTATTAATTGATAAGCACCCACTGCCACTAATTGAATTGATGCTTCAGCAGCACCTCTGACTAATACTGCACCCTCTTCAAGTAATCTGACGGACTGTTCTTTTGAGAAAAAGAGTGGCACAGGTAATTTAGGCAATGTCGCTAGCCAAATTTGCCCATAACTGGTGTAAGTTGATTGCATTGTGGCTACAGCACTATTCCAATCGCAAGGGAACAATACCCTTACCATATCAGTCATTTCACCCATCAACGCTTCAGATAAAGTTGGGTCTTGATGAGATTGCTCATTTTTACCATTTTCCCAAACATGAGAAGTCAGCAAAACAGGGACACTTAGCCAATTTGCAGGTTGTTGCGCCTCTTTTTGGTGTCGTGCAAAAATAACCGTTTGGCGAAGTGCACCCAGCATTTTCACTGCAAATGCTTCATATGAAACGACCAAATTAATTCCTTGTTGGTTTGCCAATGCAGCACTGACTACTGCCTCTTCATTAAGTGCTGTAATCACTTTACCACCCACGGCTTCAGCAACACCTTGTTCAGGTTCAGTTACTCTGTGCTTGAGCCAGTCAAGGGTTTGGTTCATTTGATTACTTCTTAATTCATCTGGATTACCTACCCTCACTCGTAAATGCGGGTTCTCTTTTACTAACTGCGTAAAGCTTTCGTCCCATCCTGCCATAGGGGAGTAATTATCATACAGCTCCTGTTTCCAATGCAGAGACGGGCTATTTACTTTGGCTTTTTCTGTAAGCTGTTTTACCGTACTTTCTTTAGGACGACTTACTTGATTATGATTATTAACCAATTTAACTGCATTTTTCAGCCCATCATCAGACACCCAAAGTTTTTTAGCGCCTTGGTTAAATGCCGTTAATGCTTCTGCTGACTTGGCAGGGTTTGCTTGTAAAGGTGTACCATGGGCAGCATTAGTACCAGCACCTGGAAAGCCATAGCCTTTTACTGTTTCTGCAATTACATAAGGGAGCTTTATCGGGTAATGCTGTTTACCCTGCTTAACTGCTTCGGCCCTTGCTTGTAGACGATTTTCCATTTCAAAAATTGCCCACACAAAAGCGGCAGGATCCGTACCATCAATAACAACAGGGTCAAAATAATTTAACGCTAAATGCTGTTTAAACCATTCAGAACCACCAGACTGACTCATGGTAGTACGCTGATCTATACGACGACCGTTGGCAATCATAATCGGAGTCACCAAGCCCGTATCCTCAGCTCGCCACCACCGAGGGGCCCAGTCACTACCCCGTTGTTCTTCAAATGCACCATCACTTAAAAAAGCGACTAAGCGCTCACCTGGCATGGGTTGGTGAACATAATACAAGCCAGCAAAACCTAAATAACCACCTTCAATGGTTGCACCTGCCGTATGGGTATTAACGTGACTACCCAGTGGTGAAACGGGCTTCCCTTGTTGATTCACCAAATAACTGTAAAAATCCCTTACAAAACGGGTTAATCCTTGATCAGACCAGTCATAGTGTTCTTTGTGAACAGCTGTTGTATTTCCTAATAACAAATTCACCGCATCGATTGCTGCGACACAGTGACCTTGTCCCATTAACCATTGCCGGGTAATACCTGTTAATGCATTAACCCCCATATAGCCCATATAACCAGGCACCATGTTGAGTGAACCACCCGTATGCCCCTGCGGTTGGCGCTTAAAATCTACAGCAGTTAACTCTCTACCATCTAAATAGACATTTTTGGCATAAGTCATATGGACAACTAACCACATCGCCGCACAGGTCAATTTATCCAACGCCGCTAGTTGTTGATAGGCCTCGCTTTTACTGGTAACACCCCCTTCTGTTGCCAATAAACAAACCATTTCGTAAATACGTAACTGTGTTTCAGCACTATGCTTAATCACGCCATAACCTGCTGCCCAGTTAGCAAAATCCTTATCCTTGTCACGAATCAGTGCTGCACGCTGTTCTATTAAAGTATCTTCACGAGAATTTGAAGCTATCATTACAGAAGTAGTCCTAATATCACTGTTAAAAAGTCTTTTAAAACAAGCATATAAACCAGGGACATCATAAATACTGACCTACATCAATGAATCCTATTAGTTTATACCCTACAACCGTAGTAGGTTATTGTGGTTACACGTTAGATAAGAAAAAACCAGTCGCCCAATAGCCAAGTGATCGTTAGGGTACAGAAGGAAATATATATGGCATTAATGACATTACCTGGTCAAAACCCAAATCAATCTCGCTTGGCTTTGTTTAATCTTGGCTTTCGTCCTTTTTTTCTTGGGGCTGCAGTTTACGCTATCATTTCCATCTTCATTTGGCTTGGGTTTTATGGACTAGGCTGGTCAATTCCAACCCCAGCGATAAACCCCATTGCCTGGCATGCCCATGAAATGATATTTGGTTATAGCCTAGCAGTAATTGCTGGCTTTCTATTAACTGCCGTTAAAAACTGGACAAAAATTCAAACTATTCATGGCGTTAAACTGGCACTGCTATTTAGTTGTTGGCTAATACCACGAATCGCTATTCTATTTGAGCAAGGGTTATTAATCGCTGCTGTGATGGATATATTATTCATCCTATTACTGATCCCTTGCGTATTAGTTCCTATTATTAAAGTCAAACAGTGGAAGCAGCTGGGAATTATGGCCAAACTCCTCTTAATGGGGCTTGCCAATATACTGTTTTACTTGGGAGCCTTTGGTATTCTTGAATCAGGCATTCGCTGGGGGAACTACACAGGTTTATACCTTATCATTGGTTTGATATTAACCATGGGGCGCCGAGTTATCCCTTTTTTTATTGAGCGTGGGGTTGGTTATCCAGTTACCTTAAAAAATTATCTTTGGCTTGATATTAGTTCGTTGGTGATTTTTTTATTATTTTTTATTGCCACCGTTTTTACTCACTACACAATTATTGCCGCCTGGTTAGCTGCATTATTGTTTGTTATTCATTTAGTTAGAATTGCAGGCTGGTATACCAAGGGAATATGGCGTAAACCCTTATTATGGAGTTTATACCTGGCTTATGACTTTATTATCATCGGTTTTTTATTATTTGCGCTTAGTGGCTATCATTATGTACCAGTTTTTCTCGCGATTCACAGTATGGCCTTTGGTGGCATCGGTCTAGTTACACTGAGTATGATGAGTCGTGTTTCGCTTGGCCATACAGGCCGAAATGTTCAGCAGCCACCAAAATTGGTAGGCTTAGCCTGTATGATCTTGATAATGGGTGGTGTCATCAGAGTGTTGTTACCAATCCTGGATATGAGCCATTATGTCAATTGGATTGTAATATCACAACTATGCTGGATTGCAGCTTTTGTATTCTTCCTTATTATTTACACTCCAATTTTAATTAAACCCAGGGTTGATCATCAGTTTGGTTAAAAAGCCTACCACACCAGTTGCAATGCAAGATTTGATCAACCAAATCAGATCAGCAATCCCCTTTGATACCCCTGAGTCAGTACTATGTGCTGGCACTTGCCATGGCTGTTCAAAAAAACTCTTAGAGTTTCTCTCAAGAGAACTGGATGACTGGGAATCTCAGCTGCAGTCCGGGCAGGTGCCAACCCTTGGCGAAATCGACCGACTGGCAAAAACCAGCAAAAAAATCTATCGGGTATTACAGAAAAATCATTTAATCGAAAGCTCAGCAAGCCATAAGAAAAATAAGAATCAGTTGCATTCTCACTGATCTAAGTCAAAACAGTCATTTTATCGTCAACGGTAAACTGGTTACACACCAGACCTTGTAAAACAGTAAACATATACCTGCCTAAAAACTATGCAACACACACTCAAACACTTACAGGTTGGCGAAAGTGGGCATGTCACAGGCATCTGCAACAGCAACCCCCATTACCGTCGTCAATTACTAGCCATGGGGATTACCCCTGGTACAACTATTACCATTTCTCGCGTGGCCCCTTTAGGTGACCCCATTGAGGTCACTTTACGTGGTTACAGGCTAAGTCTGCGCCGCAATGAAGCAGATGTTGTACAAGTGGAGAAGTTATCCTGATGTCTTTATCAGCTGTCTGTTTAGTCGGTAATCCTAACTGTGGAAAAACATCGCTATTTAATGCATTAACGGGCTCACGACAAAAGATTGGTAATTGGCCTGGTGTAACTGTTGAGAAAAAAACAGGCTCTTATCAATATAACCAACAAACGATTAAGGTCATTGATTTACCCGGTCTCTACTCCTTGGATGGTGTAGAAAATACAGCTATTGATGAGCAGATTACCCTTGACTATTTATTAACAGATTCCCAATCACTGATCATTAATACTATTGATGCAGTTAATTTACAACGCAGCTTATATTTAACTCTTCAGTTACTTGAGTTGGGAAAACCCATGATTATTGTCCTCAACATGATGGACAAACTTGCCTCAGCGAAACAAACGATCGATATCAAGCAACTGGCACAACAATTAAAATGCCCGGTGTTGCCAATCATCGCTAAACAGTCAAAAGGCTTACCTGAGCTGAAAAAGCTGGTGGCCCAAGCACTCAAACAACCAACAATTCCTCTCCCCCCACAGCCGTATAACAAGTTAATTCTGCAGGCTATACAACAAATAAGACCTGATGATCACCCTGCTATTTCTCAATGGCAAGCAATCAATTTACTCGCCAATAATGAAATCAACAACCATTTTCCTGCAATTATTCATACTAGCTCTACTTGGCAAACTGTATTACAACAACTCGCACAAGAACATACAACAAATATCACCCAACAAATGGGTGAAGACTTAGACATTCTGATTGCCAATGATCGTTATCAATTTATTAATCAGCTCACTCAACAAGTAGTGGCTACAGAAGAAAGCCTCTCAATATCAATGACTGAAAAAATAGACAACATTGTGCTTAACCGGATATTGGGTATCCCAATATTTCTAAGTATTATGTATTTAATGTTTATGTTTAGTATTAATATTGGCAGTGCATTTATTGATTTTTTTGATATCACAGCAGGCACCTTATTTGTTGATACTCCAACCTATTGGCTGAGCCAAATACATGCACCTAACTGGTTAATTACATTACTCGCCAATGGTATTGGCGGCGGCATTCAAACAGTTGCTACTTTTATTCCTATCATCGCCTGCTTATTTTTATTTTTGGCTTTGTTAGAAGGATCTGGTTATATGGCCAGAGCTGCATTTATCATGGATAAAATAATGAGCTGGGTTGGTCTACCAGGCAAAGCGTTTGTTCCCATGTTAATCGGCTTTGGCTGTAATGTACCTGCCGTCATGGCAACTCGCACCCTAGAAAGCCAACGGGACCGATTATTAACCATCTGTATGACGCCATTTATGTCATGTGGCGCCCGCCTGCCTGTCTACGCATTGTTTGCTGTTGCTTTTTTTCCTGATAATGGCCAAAACATAGTGTTTATTTTATATCTTGTCGGTATCCTGCTTGCTATTATGACTGGCATCATTATGAAGCATACTCTACTACCCGGCATAAGTAGTCCTTTTATTCTAGAGTTGCCTGATTATCACCTACCCACAGCCAACACTGTCTTAGCCCACACCTGGAGCCGCCTTAAAGGCTTTATTGTTAAAGCAGGCAAAATCATTATTGTAATGGTAGCATTATTAAATGTGCTCAATAGCCTGGGTACAGATGCAACCTTTAATAACGAAAATACAGAAAAATCCGTCCTCACTGCAGCAGGCAAAGCACTTACACCTCTGTTTGAGCCAATGGGTATAAATAGTGACAACTGGCCTGCGACAGTGGGAATTTTCACTGGTGTTTTCGCTAAAGAAGCAGTGGTTGGTACCTTGGATGCTATGTACAGCCAGCTAAATGCTACCACACAATCACTAGATACCCCTCAACCACTGGACTTTTGGCAGAAAATTTATTCCGCGTTATTAACTATTCCAATAAATTTAGTTAGCTTAGCTGATGGCTTAGATGACCCTTTAGGGATGAATATAGGTGAAACAACCAATAAAGAAATAGCAGCAGAAGAGCAAGCCATAGCAGCTGAAACCTTCTCAACTATTCATCATTTATTTGGCTCACCACATGCAGCATTTGCCTACGTGTTATTTATCTTACTTTATACCCCCTGCCTGGCTACCTTAGGGGCTATTTTTCGTGAGGCAAACACCAGCTGGATGTGGCTAGTCGCCGGTTGGACGCTAGCGGTAGCCTACACAACAGCTACGGTATATTACCAGATAGCCACTTTTGCCGAACACCCACATTATTCTATTGGCTGGCTTGTTACCCTAACCAGCTTATGGATAGTGGTACTCATGTTATTAAAACGGCGAGTTAATAAGCTAACAATTATCAACCAACACGTTGTGAATGCTTAAACTATGTTATTAGAACTGCGTGATTATATTAAAGAACAACGATCTGTCTCACTGGAAAGATTAGCTAAGCACTTCCATACGCCAGCACTGGTCATTGAAGATATGTTAAAACATTGGGAACATAAAAGTGTTATTACCAAGCATAACCCCAAACGTTGTAATAAAAGCTGTAGTGGCTGTAATGTTCAGACCAGTACCATTTATTGTTATTCCTTGTATACCCTTCACGAATGATTTCTAGTTTTTGTTATCTTCACTCCTAATCACCAAGGATGGTGTGAATGCAGTTAAAGCATGGAGCATTTAACTGTCTTCACTCCTCACCCTTGTGCCCTAGGGGTATAACAACCATTCGTATTGGGTATAGAGGCTTGGTAATTTATCTCAGTAAACCAAATTATTTGCTAACACTTATGGCAGTGCTTTCTCAATTAAAGCAAAATAGGGTGCTATGAAGATTTATTCAAACTATCAAAACAGGGATATTTTTATTTGGAAAGCCAACACAAATAAACAGTAAAGACCAGCCAAACCATAACCTATAGTGATAACATGAAATAAACACTATCGATATTGAGCAATAATGCTTATTCCTTCAATCCCTTTATCTTCAGGTGTAAAGATATGTAAATATTCAAAATTCGCGTTGAGTTTATCTATGATTCATATTATTGTTCAAGCGTTCAACTATAAGTAAGTCTTTACAATTAAATTCATGCGGATCACATGCGGTGAATAGGCGTTTTTTTGAGGCGATTGTTTTTGTAATATTGTTCAATCTATTACTTGGGTTAATAATTGGATTAGTTACATTAATCATCAACTTTAATATTGTTGGTATAATGCTGACTGCAGCAGGTGTATTTGCATCACTATATTTGATCATTAACTACGAGTCATTATTGAAAAATCTGGCCAAAGAGTAATTGTCTGAAGCAAAACATTTTCGACAAGCCGCTAATAAACAACTGACTTGATCTATACCCATCATGAATCATTTTTAGGTGTAAAAATAAAGTTAATACCATCTGTTTTTACTCATTTCATCTTCCCCTCTCAATGGTACCTGGCTGGGCATTTGACTGCTGAGCTTACACTATACTATCGCCTATTATTTTCAGTATACTCAACATGACTCTCATAGTGTAATCTAGCGGCTCCAACAACAAAGAAGGATATACAAGTGCTATTTTTATATAACAAAGCAAGCCTGGCAAAATGTAAATACACTCTGACGGCTCTGGCTATTTGTTGCACAAGTGTTGTATATGCTAAGGATCAAGCTTCAAACTGCAGTAAACATTATTTAGCCCAATATCCTGAGCAAGTGTTATCTTGCTTTATTGCTAAAAAGTCAATACAACCAAACTGGAAGCTAATTGATACCAACGTACATGACTCAATTACTATTTATACCTATGAATTAACCAGTCAGTTCTGGCCAGATAAAAGCATAAGTGATGCAGGTAAACACTGGAAGCACAAGCTTACATTGTATATCCCTAATCAGTTACAAAGTAAACAAGCACTCCTCTTCATCAATGGAGGAACCCGTTTTCCAGAACAACAGCCTCACCAACCAAAACTGGTGCCACTTGATTTTATTGGCATAGCAAAAGAAACCGATACTCTTGTGGCTGACTTACAAGATATTCCTAATCAATATTTACGTTTTGATGACGGCATTGCCAGACGAGAAGATGGTATTATGGCGTACACCTGGAACCAGTACATGGATGACCCAGCAAAGCATGCTTTTTGGTCTGCCCATTTACCGATGACTAAGGCTGTTGTAGTCGCTATGGATGTTATTCAACAAGAGGCGGAAAACCAACAGTACCCTAAACCAGAACATTTTGCACTGTCAGGCGCTAGCAAGCGTGGCTGGGCAGCTTGGTTAGCTACATTAGCTGACCAACGAGTCAATGCCATTATTCCTATCGTGATTGATATATTAAATACCAAGCAAAATTTACTACACATCAAAAACAGTTTAGAAGACTGGCCATTAGCATTTAGAGACTATGTACAACAAGGAGTCACCAAACGGATTGGCAGCTCACAGTTTAGCCAGTTAATGAAAATTGAAGATCCAATAACCTACCTCAGTAAGAGTCAGTACAAAGCCAGATTATCAATTCCTAAGTATATTATTAATGCGTCTTCTGATGATTTTTTTGTTCCAGACTCATTAAACCAATATATTGATTATCTTCCAGGTGAAACAGTTATACGCATTGTACCTAACCAACGCCACTATATTGATTTTACAATAGCCGGTAAAGCACTAAAAAACTATTATAAAATGATCGTCGATAATGCACACCGTCCAACACTACATTGGCATGCAAGTAAAGATAATCATCAGGTAAAGATAACAACTCGCTTTAAACCTACTCATGTTAAGTTATGGCAAGCATACAACCCGGAAAAACGTGACTTTAGAATCAGCTCTAATATCAAATATGCGGCATCACCACTGCAAGGTGAGTGCAAAAAAAGGCTCTGTGTATATGAACTTCCAACCATACAGCATAAAACAGGTTATGTATCTCGTTTCGTGGAGTTCTCTTACCAAAAAGGTGAGCATAGCCTAGTTACAACGTCACCCGCGTTTATTACACCCAATCGCTATAATTAGCCTAATAATTAATATAGTTTACAAAATAGGGGCAACCTTTATGTTGCCCCTGTAACTATCATTTTATTCGATCTGCTTTTTTATTAAATCCTTATTCATCACTTTAAGTAGTTAACATTCAACATTAGTAAAATCTTAATAGATTTACACCTCAACCTTGATTAGTTACTCAATATATTTGTATTAGCTAATTAAAAGCTGTCAAAATAATTAACAAAAATATATTGATTCAGTCTGCATAATTTTGTAAACAGATTCACTGTTTGCCCTGCTAAAACTGCTATTCTTGATGAGCGTCATAGGTGTTCGTCTCCAAAGAGCAAAACTTGACGCATATCACCTTTAATATTAGAAATTAATAAAAATAAGGGGTTTATCTAATTAAAAATTTTTTAGTTATATATAAACCCATTATATATGGAGATTGTCTATGCAAAAAAATACGAATAAAAAAGAAGCGCTTTCTTTAGAAGAAACTAAAAACATCCGTGGGGGGGTTGATCTAGGCCCTGTTACACAGGTAGCTAGCAGCATTCTAACTGGCATTGGCGGCGCCATTGCTGCAATTGAAAATGCTGTCATTGGTGCTTCTAAAGTTAAGTCATAACACCATAAGTACCTTTATCTGCCTATCATATGTAATAACAAGTGATGGGCAGGTTTACTAATGGCCACTACTAGCTATTTTTAAAATAATAATGCTGTCTCAAAAAACAAATAAGCATCGTAAAATTCCAGTTATTCTACAGGAAGAAATCACTGAATGTGGACTGGCCTGCATGGCGATGATTACCAGTAGTTTTGGTCAAAAAACGTCGTTACGTTATTTGCGTAAACATTATCCGCCTTCTGCTGAATCTGGTCATAGTATATACAATTTAGTGCAAGTGGCTGGTGAACTAAGCTTAAGAGCTTTCCCAATCCGCTTTGATGTTAACGCGGTAGACACCCTTAATCTGCCCTGTATATTACACTGGGGGCAAAACCACTTCGTGGTTTTAGAAAAAGTTAGTAGTGATGCTATTACAATCATTGATCCAGCACTGGGACGTCGCACCCTTTACCGTGAAGATTATCTCGACTACCTTAGCGGCTATGCTATAGAACTCATTCCTGATATCAACTTTGGTCAACGAACTCTATTTGAGGAACGCGGCTTATTATTAAGCGATTTTTTTAAATATATCAAAGGCATCCCTGCTTCTTTTTTTATTATTTTTGCCACCGGCATAACCTTACAGGCACTCGGGCTATTAACCCCCTTTTATATTCAGCTCACCGTTGATGAAGCAATCAGTAAAGCAGATACTGATGTCGTTTACCTGCTCTCCATCATTTTTGGTTTGATCTTTCTATATGAAGTGGTTTTTAAGTACTTAAATGCCAATTTAATCAGTTACTTCTCCAATAGCCTAAACCGAAAAGTTAAAGGTAATATTGTTGCTTACTTACTACGCCTGCCTATTGACTACTTTTCAGTAAGGACTTCTGGCGACATCATTTCCCGAGTTAACTCTGCTGAACAAGTCACTAATTACATTGCTGGCAGCTTAGCGACTTCTGTGGCATTAATCATCGGTGCTGTCATTAGTTTAGTGTTAATGCTCTATTACAGCCCCCTGCTTTCTGGGCTAATTTTTATTGCCATGACGATCTTTGCTTGCTCTCGTTACTTCTTTCATAAACCGCTGAAGCAGGCTGCAGCAGAAGCTATTAATAAAAAAGCCAGCTCTGATGCTTATCTGATAGAAAATTTAAGTAATATCCATTCAATTAAATTTGGTGCAGGGGAAATTGAAAGAACAACTCTTTGGAAAAATAATTTTCTCAATTACATTATTGCTAACCGCCAACAAGAGAAAGTCAAAATTGTCTTTGATGTGCTCAGCAAGTTCTGCCTAAATATCGAACAGATGGCAATTATTCTGGTTGGCAGCCTACTAGTGATCAAAGGCAAGCTAACTGTAGGAGAACTTTACGCTTTTATTCAGTTTAAATATGTTTTTGCAGAAAATACCTTCAAGGTATTGGATGTTATTCTCGACAAAGAAGTAATGAAGGTGCACTTGGAGCGAATTTACGATATTGTCTCGCAACCCAGTGAAAACCAACGCTTGGATAATAAACCCAAAACCCTTGTTGAAAAACCTAATACCATTGAGATTCGCAATTTAAGCTATACCCCCAAAGGTGAAGAAGAGCCTATCTTAAAAAATATCAGTCTGAACATAACTGCTGGTGAAATTGTGGGTATTGTTGGGCAAACCGGTAGTGGCAAAACAACATTGCTGAATATCATTGCTAGTTTATACAAGCCGTCAGCCAACAGTGTCTTTATCAATAAAACCGATATAAGCCAGTTGAATATCAATGAATACCGTCAACGCATCGGTATCGTCACCCAACATGACCAACTGTTTCGTGGCACTATTATTGATAATATCTGTGCTTTTGCTGGTGAAGTGGATGACCAGCGTTTGGAGTGGTGCGCCAAAGTTGCTGAAGTACATAATGATATTATGCAATTTGCATTTGGTTATCGTACCGTAATTGGCGAAAATGCAGGCTTTTTATCTGCAGGCCAAAAACAACGGCTATTGATTGCCAGAATGCTATATAAAAACCCGGATATTTTACTGTTAGATGAATTTACTTCCCATTTAGACCGAGTCACCGCTACGAAAGTATTTAATAATATCAAGCAGCTAAAGCGTACCACAATCATCGTCACCCACGACTTCAAGTTATTACCTGGGGTTGATCGTATTTACCTTATGCGTAAAGGTCACCTTTTCCATGATGCCATCAAAGACACCAAACAGAAGGCCATCAAGTCATGAGAAACTGGTATACCCGACTTGCCTTATTATTCCTTTTTATTTCGGCTTATACCTTACCCCACCGTTGGGTGATCTCAATTGCTGGCTGGTTTGGCAGACAATCGACGCTTTTTGCCAGAGCGGATATCAATAACCAACACCAAAATTTTCGGTTACTGCTTAAGCAAGAAAGCGATATTGCTTACGCCCATGCTGTTGGCTTCTTTGAAAATCAATATAAACTGATTGCTTGCTTTTTTCTCTGTTGCCGAATTGGATTAAAACGTTGGTTAAACTTTGTTAACAAACGTATCACCGTTACAAATGTGGAGCCACTGAGAAAACTATTAGCACAATCACAAAATGCTATCTTATTACCCTTCCATTTTGGTGACTTTATTAGCCTATGTTCTGTAGTTTGGCCATTACTACCCCCTGAATATGAACTGGTTATTTTACGGGGTGCACATACTACAGGCTTAAACTTTAACTGGATTAATAAACTGATCAATACTCACCAGCTAAACGTCAGTATTCTCTCAGCAACCGATAGCCAGGACTTAAAACAGCTCCTTAGAAAGTTACGGAAACAACAAGTGGTTGTCATTATTTATGGTGATCTCAGTGGCGCATTTGGCACAGCTCAGGAAACCCGTTTTTTTGGCAAAAAAGCCCGCTTTGCTGTTGGCGCCCTTAAAATTGCATACCAAACCCAATGCCCACTATTACCAATAGAACTACAGGGAAATGCTTTTGAACCACGTAAAAAACCCTGTTTGCAGATTAAATCACCTTTTTATGTGAGGAAAAAGCCAGGTGTAGAAGGACAGCAAGTTTATCTTAATGCGGTTGTACGGATGCTCGAACAATCCATTCGAGCAAGACCAAGCGAATGGATGAACTGGCAACAAGTGGGTACCTATTTTCAGCCAACTAAATTAGTTCAATAAGATCAGTTGTAAAATTATGAATAAAACAAAAGGAAGATTTGTCACTCATGATAAGACCATTGAGCATGTGCTTGATGGTAGTATCAGCGTCCCTGTAAGTGTCAAGTTATTTTCTCTTGTTTGCTTTTCAGTGCTTTTCATTACCATTATTGTTCTAGCTTCCTTCCAATATGCTCCCGGAGAAACAGTGACAGGCTACTTGGAACCAGAAAAAGGCCTGATTAAAGTAAAATCGCCCTATTCAGGACAAGTCGATGAAATTTATATCAAGCTGGGTGACAAAGTCACTAAAGGAACCCCTCTGTTTTCAATCATTAATGAAAACATTGATATCAACCAAGTGTCGTTTCAACAACAGAATGTACAATTGCAAAACCAACAAAAACAGACTCTCACCAAACAAATCAGTCAGCTTGACGAAGAAGTAACCATTGAAAAGAAAATCAACCAATCCACTAACAGGCGGTTGAAAAATGACAAGTCTTCTTTAGCAACAAAGCTAACACTGCAAAAACAGCTTATTCATAAACTAACCAAACATGTCCATCGCTTAAAGAAACTGGCCAAAACTAAAATTGTTTCAGAAAAAGTGCTAGATGACGCTGAAATTCGCTTATTTCAAGCCAAGCAACAACAGCTAGAACTAAGTGATAAATTACAGCAAGTCAATGTTGACATTGAAAACCACCAAGAAGACTTCCAACGCAAAAAAATCCAGATAGAAAAGCAGCGAGCAGAATTAAAAATTCAACTGAATAATATTCAACGTCAGGCCAATGACTATAACAGCAACCGGAAACAAGTTGTTACTGCCCGCACCGCAGGAATTATTCAAAAGATCAATGTTGTACAGGGCTCTACTATTCTACCATCAGAGCAAATCACCATCGAAATTCAGCCTGAAAACAGTAAAGGTTTAAAAGCGGTTCTTTATATTCCCTCTCCCCGAGTAGGTATTGCCCGAGAAGGTCAACCAGTCAGGGTATTGATTGATGCTTACCCAGTAGAAAAATTTGGTACCCTCAAGGGCACTGTTACCCAACTATCCAATGTCGCTTCTTATGCAAAAGAGAGTAATATCAAACTAGACGATCAATTAATTTATTATCGGGCCGAAGTGGACATCAATAAACAGCATATGCAACTCAATGACAAACAATACCCACTCCGCCCTGGATTAACCTTAAGCGCCGACTTGATTCAAGAACAACGCACCCTAATGGAGTGGATATTTGAGCCACTTTACCGGATTAAAAAACGTCTCTTAAGTAGCTAGTCGTGCATGTGTAAAGTCGTTACCCAACTATACACACCATTAGCTTTCTCTTCATTTATATCGATAAACTATTCGACCTACCCTCTCAGTGAATCGATTAATACCACCACTAACGCCTTTTTTATTGGGACTGGTTTTAAAATTCCGCACACTACCTTCGGCCAGATCTAACTGATTGGCAAGCAGCTTTTCGAAAGCCTTTCGTTTCAACATAGTAAAACCAAACCGGATAGCAGATTTATTTTTTAGCTTATGAGCAATTTTTAATAACCGATCAGCTAACTCAACCCGAAATAACAGGGCGTTGTTATCAAGCTGCTGCTGTATTCCTTCACCCACTAAGAGCTGATTTAGCTTATCAGCCTGTTCATGCATCATTTTAATACTGGCGATAATATCGTTTTTTCGATTATAGTGAATGGTTTGTTGCCAGTCGGAAGAACGTGCAACAAAGGCCCACCATCTTGCCCTGACTTTCTGGAAAAATAGTTTTACCTTCCCAGACTGACTAATATCTGCAGGCATATAGTCATGCCAGCTCACTTGATGGTTTTCCAACCGCTCAACTAATTGAATGGCTTTACCTACATCAGAAACTGCCTTATAGCCAGATAATTTAGGTGTTAAGTCATCAACAGCAGCAACAAACTGCTCTAACCGAATTACATAGCGTTGATAGTGTTTTAGTTGTTCCCGTAGCTGTTCTATACCATCTTTAGTCGCCAAATGGGTGTGCGGTTGCTTCAATAATTCCTGACAGGCACTAAGATCCACCTTTAAGTTATCGAATTTTCGAGTCTTATAATCAATAACATGGTTGCTAAAATGGTTATCCGCCTTAGTAGCAATTTGTTGTATTGCCTGCTCAAACAAACCACCTCGACTAATAGCAGCGACTTGTTTTTGGCAAGCTTCCAAGCGTTCCAGCAATTGACCAAGTAGCTTTTTTTCATGCTCAACCACTTCCACCGCTCGTGCTGTGTTTGCTCTAATCCTAAATTTACCCCGATATTGTTTTATTTCGTTTGTAGGCTCAAAAGGATTATCGTGAGGCTTAAATAATACTCGATATGCTTTAGTTGTGCGGTTTTTTTCAGAGCCTATCACCTCAACATATTTAGTCAATATATCAGCTATCTTTTGATCAGTCGGCGCTAACAAGCTTCGAATCAGAGTCGACTTATTTGAGTTGTGGGCCTTTTCTTCCGTAATAGCTCCATTACCTACTAATATATTTAGATAATTGGCCAAACCCTGAGCAGTTTTAGGAAAAGGCTCTTTTATACAAATTCTGCCATCTTCAATCTCTAGGGCACCAGCAGTAGGCATTTGTTCTTTTATCTTGTTGAAAACCGCCAAATGTTTAGGTGATGCCCATTTACCATTAACAGGCCGCAGCTCATTACCCGTTTTAGAAAAATAGCCCACTGGATCTTTAGGTAACCGCCTTAACTTAGCCTTGATTTCCCATTTGCCATAACATAATACATAGCTATTGAGCACATTTTCCAGGTAGCGTTTGATTAACTGCCGCTCCTCATTATCAATAACTGCACCATTATCTTCTAGGCTATTACCCTCTAGACTCTTATTCACGAGCTGTTGTGCAACACTGCTAGAAGCAATCAGCTCACTGCTAGTAACCGGCTTAGCCATCGTTTGTAGCTGATAATCAAGTTGCTGATGATTAAATAGTTGTCGTGCAGCCGCAGACTCACTCAATCTAACAACATTTCCTTGCCGAGCTAGCGGGGCAGCATGTTCTGTGGAAAAATTATCAGCTCTACTACCTACATCATGTGTATCTGGGTTACATCCAATAGGATATGTCATGGCTTACTTCCCATACCAATAACAGATACCCTCATCATAACCAATTGTAGTAAGTACTAATCTACTAAAAAAGGCTGTTCTATTTTATATCCTTCCTTTAACTCTTTTATATTGCTCAATCGTTACTCATTTTACATACCATCGGCCAACCCAGGATCTCAACCTAGGTAGTATTGATCCAGATCAAACACAATAAATAGTATTATATGAAAATCAAATATACTATATATAGTATACATCACTCATTGTTTAGTAGTTAGAAACCATCATGTTGCGTACAAATACTGTCGAATCCCCGCCGCTCTTGGATATACATAACACTTATCAGGAATATCTGACCAAGCAAGACTGGCGGATTAAAGCCAATGCCAACCAAGGGTATTCTCTAGGGGGGCTGATTTTAAACACCTCAGGTAAAATGACAGCCCATTACTGGCTATACACCCTTTACCCAGAAGCAGTAAGAAATGCCCACGTTAATGCTGACTTCCATATTCATGACTTGGATATGCTGGGGGGTTATTGTGCTGGTTGGTCATTACGTCAACTGCTGTATGAAGGGTTTAATGGTGTTACTGGAAAGGTCGAGTCAGCTCCACCAAAGCACTTATCAGCAGCGTTGGGGCAAATTGTTAACTTTTTAGGCACCTTACAAAATGAGTGGGCTGGTGCTCAGGCATTTAGTTCATTTGATACCTATCTCGCGCCATACATTCGCAAAGATCAAATCAGCTATCAACAAGTAAAACAATTAATCCAAGAGTTTATTTATAACCTGAATATTCCTTCCCGCTGGGGTACTCAGACACCTTTCACAAACCTAACATTTGATTGGACCTGCCCCGTAGACTTACAAAAACAAATCCCTGTTATTGCAGGTGAAGAACAACCTTTTAAATACGGCGAACTCACAAAAGAAATGGACATGATCAATCAGGCATTTATTGAAGTAATGACTGAAGGTGACGCTAAAGGACGTGTTTTTACTTTTCCTATTCCAACCTACAATATTACGCCTGACTTTGATTGGGAATCAGAGAATATCGATCGGTTGTTTGCAATGACGGCTCGGTATGGGCTGCCTTATTTTCAAAATTTTTTAAATTCAGACCTACAACCTCATATGGTACGCTCAATGTGTTGCCGGCTACAATTGGACGTACGTGAACTATTAAAACGAGGCAACGGACTATTTGGCTCCGCCGAACAAACTGGTTCTCTAGGTGTTGTTACCCTTAATTGTGCCCGTTTAGGTTATCTACACAAAGGCAATAAACAGGCTTTATTTCAACAGCTAGATTATTTATTAAATATAGCAAAAGACAGTTTAGAAATTAAACGTAAAGTTGTTCAACAATTAATGGATGAAGGGTTATACCCCTACACTAAGCGTTATCTAGGCACTTTGCGTAATCACTTTTCAACTATTGGTGTTAATGGCATCAATGAGATGATTCGAAATTTTAGTGATGACAAAGAGAATATTACTACCTGCCAAGGACAATTATTTGCTCTAGAATTACTCAACCACATTAAAGCGAAGATAATTGAATTTCAAGCAGAAACCGGCCAGTTATATAATTTAGAAGCAACACCCGCTGAAGGCACTGCATACCGATTTGCCAAAGAAGATAAAAAAAGATTTTCTAATATCCTTCAATGTGGGACTGAAGATTCCCCATACTATACTAACTCCAGCCAATTACCTGTTGGGTATACTGATGATCCATTTTTAGCATTAGAGTTACAGGAAAAATTACAACGTAGCTACACTGGGGGAACGGTCCTACACCTTTATATGGCAGAACCCATTTCAAGCAGTGTCAGTTGTCGTAAACTTGTCAAAGCCGCTTTGAGCAACTTTAAAGTACCGTATATCACGATTACTCCTACGTTCTCTATTTGTCCTGTTCATGGTTATTTGGCGGGCGAACATGAGTTTTGCCCAAAATGTGATGAAGAAATTCTTGCTAATGAGGTTAAATAAAGAAAAGATTATGACCATGCAAACTTTAACAAACCATCCAAAAAGACAGCGCTGTGAAGTCTGGACCCGCGTCATGGGCTACCATCGACCAACTTCTGCGTTTAATCCCGGCAAACTGGCTGAGCATAACGACCGACAGTTTTTCACTGAGTCTACATCGACAAAGCGATTAGCAGCTACTTAAAACCAAGCCGTACTGCCAGGGATGGTCTTGTTCTTGATTTATTTACTAGGCAGTTTATATGAGAGAAGTACGAATAGGTGGAATAACTCCCCTCACCACCATTGATTTTCCTGATCATTTAGCAACAGTACTATATTGTCAAGGCTGCAACTTACGCTGTCAGTATTGCCATAACCCTGAACTCATCAACATTACCTCTGGGCAATATGCTTGGCAGACTATTCAGCAATTTCTAAAACGTAGAATAGGTCTAGTTGAAGCAGTTGTCTTTAGTGGTGGAGAGCCCTTAATTCAGAATAATTTAGTAGAGGCTATTCAATGGTGTAAACAACAAGGCTTTAAAGTCGGTATTCATACTAGTGGCAGCATACCTAAACGATTTACCTCTATATTATCATTAGTCGACTGGGTAGGCTTTGATTTTAAATCACCACCTCATTTAGCTACTACTATTACAGGCAGTAAAGTCTATTATAAAAAATGCATGACAAGCCTAACCCAGTTATTAGAGTCCAATACCCCCTATGAAATCAGAACAACTATCAACTACCAACTCATTAATCCTGAAGACTTGCTCATAATGGCAAAGATTTTAGCCTCACATAAAGTCAAACAATGGGTACTACAACCATTTAAACCTGGCAATATTTTAAATACAGACCTAAACCAACAGTCCAATCACTATGATTTAGAGCTCTTATTACCCAAATTAAAATTATACATTACTGATACTAAAATTCGTTCTTACTGAACAGTGAAATATACTCAGCACCACAGCGAATGGATAAATTCATTATAGGCGGTAACACATCAAGCTCCATATTATCCAATAAGTTTTTAACCTGTAGTCCTAATTCTGTGTCCCCTCCTATCGTTAGCTGACGTTGAAAAAATAACGTATCAGGATCTTCCTTTCGTGCAGCTAACAATATAAAACTATTCAAACTCCCTTCTATCGTCACATCAGCCGAACCATTTTTTTTAATCAGTATTTCATTTTTCTCACCACACCCAAATAGCCAGCTAATATTCAAGTCGGTAATAGCTACTTTTAACCAGGAACCTTGTAAAAATTCACAGTCACCATCTGCTAATGTCTCACTAAAAGCCTGTTGTAATAAGTGGGTGAGCAGCTTCTGCTGTAAAGCAAAAGGCATATAAACAAAAGGCTTAGCTATTAACTTTGGTACAGCAGGCAACAACTTTTGTGTATCAGGCAAGCTAATAATCATAGCAGCTATACTCATTTTAAGGGTCAATTGAAACTAGGCAGTATCTATTGTATAGCCAGTGACCATTTTGATTTAAGTCAAGGCCTACTTTATTAATCTTACTGCTTAAACTATAATCAAAGGTGACTTACTAAAAGCAATAGAATAAAGACAAGTTATGGACAACTTTGGAACAAATATTAAAACGGAAACAGCTGACAACCAACTTACTATTTTTATCGGAAAAAACTTCACCCGAGAAGTTGTGCATGCATTTAAAGAAGCCTACTTAAATGCTAAAGATAAAGTTCATACTTATATTATTGACTTCCAGCAAACTGACTACATGGATAGTTCTGCAATCGGTGTGATGATGTGTATGAAACAAGACCTAAGTACAAAAAAAATACAGGTAGTACATTGTAATAACTTTATATACAAAACATTACAACTAGTACAATTCGACAAGGTGTTCACTATTAAGCAATAACTTGTGAAATGTGACTATAAATTTCATCCTTTAATACTTACACACTAAAAACAACTCCGCTTGATACAAATCAAGCTTGTTAATCACTGACTTTGTTACCCTCACAATATTTCAACTTATTAACTATCTATCATTACCCACTTACTCATAGCGATAACGATTAAAAGCTAACTAGGTCATTTAAGATCTGGCTATATACTTTGATTCGCAAGTTGTATACAGGGTATAGCGATGAGGACTTAATATATGGAGTTGGTCTGCCCCGCTGGAAGTTTACCAGCCCTGAAAGCTGCGGTAGATAATAGTGCAGATGCTGTTTATATAGGCTTTAAAGACGATACCAATGCTCGCCATTTTGCTGGTCTCAACTTTAATGATAAAAAGGCTACTAAAGCATTAGAATACGCAACTGATAGAGGTGTAAAGGTATTTGTAGCCATCAACACCTACCCCCAACCAGAAGGCTGGATACGTTGGCAAAAGGCTGTTGATCTTGCTGCAGATTTAGGTGTCAATGCTTTGATTTGTGCTGATATTAGTGTTCTCGATTATGCACGTAATACTTACCCTACACTCAACTTACATTTGTCAGTACAAGGCTCTGCAACTAACTATGAATCATTAAGATTCTATCAACAGCATTTTGATATTAAACGGGCTGTGTTACCACGTGTATTATCTTTAAAACAAGTTCAGCAAGTAGCCATCAAGTCACCTGTAGACTTAGAAGTATTTGCCTTTGGCTCACTCTGTATTATGGCTGAAGGTCGTTGCCACCTATCTTCATACTTGACAGACCAATCACCCAACACCTGTGGTGCTTGCTCCCCTGCCAGCTTTGTTCGCTGGCAAGAAACCAGCGAAGGACTGGAATCACGATTAAATGACATATTAATTGACAAGTTTCAACCAAATGAAAAAGCAGGTTACCCCACTCTTTGTAAAGGCCGCTTTGAGGTAGCAGGTACTGTCTATAATACTATTGAAGAGCCCACTAGTCTAAATACCATAGCACTTATTCCCCAGTTATCAGCAATAGGCATTAAAGCAGTTAAAATTGAAGGCCGCCAACGCAGCCCTGCTTATGTAGCGCAAGTCGTCAGTGCTTGGCGACAAGCATTAAACAGTTATAAGACAGACCCTAACAACTTTACAGTGAAACCTCACTGGCAAAATGAACTCGCTAAGATTTCCGAAGGCACACAAACGACGTTAGGTGCATACTCAAGACCCTGGCAGTGATACTCATCGTGAGTGGTATAAAGTAATGAAGTTATCTCTTGGCCCTATTTTATATTTTTGGCCCAAACAACAGGTTTACGATTTTTACCAAAATATTATAGATACACCCATTGATATTGTGTACCTAGGAGAAACGGTATGCAGTAAGCGTCGAGAGTTAAATACAGATGACTGGCTTGAGCTAGCCCAGCAGTTAGCCAATGCCGGTAAAGAAGTAGTCCTTTCAACACTCGCACTTATTTCAGCAGAGTCTGAGTTAAACAGCTTGCGGCGTATTTGTTGTAACAACTCGATTATCATCGAAGCCAATGATATGGCAGCAGTGCAGTTGTTATCTGCCCAAGGGGTTCCATTTGTGACAGGCCCAGCCATTAATATCTATAATGGCAGAAGCCTCTCCCTTTTACATCAACAAGGGCTTAAACGTTGGGTAATGCCTGTAGAACTATCTGCTCATACTCTTCAATCCATATTAACAGAATGTGTCGAACAAGGTATTAAAGATAAGGTTGAAACGGAAGTATTTAGTTACGGTTATTTACCCTTGGCTTACTCTGCACGGTGCTTTACTGCACGCTTTCGCCACTTACCAAAAGATAACTGCCAATTTGTGTGTATTAACTACCCTGACGGCATCCTCGTTAACAGCCAAGAGAAACAACCATTATTTACCTTGAATGGCATCCAAACCCAGTCTGGTAGCGTATATAACCTAATTAATCAAATACCATCAATGCAAAAAATGGGAATTGATATTGTTCGTTTAAGCCCTCAGTCTCACGATATGAAACAAATCATTAACCAATATCATGCAGCCATTCAAGGAGAAACAGTGTCATTGATTGCTAATGACAATCAATGCAATGGATACTGGTTTGCAGAGCCAGGCATAAACTCTTGTTTATAGGAGTAATACAACCAATACTTAAGAGAGTAAAAAATACATGAGGAAGGTAATGAAATACCTGACTTGCTTTACTCTCTTAGCTTTATTCAATCCCCTCATTTTCGCAGGTAATATCAATATTGTTGTAGAAAACTATCCACCCTATGCTTATAAAGACAATGGCAAGATAACTGGGTTGTCCACCGACATAACCCATTATCTACTAAAAGATTCTGGCATCAAAGCTGAATCCTGGGCATTTGCCCCCTGGAAACGAGCATTTTTATTAGCATCACAAAAACCTGGTACATTATTATATACAGTCGTTCGTAAGCCCAATCGAGAAAAACTGTTTCATTGGATTGGCCCTATCAGCGATCGTAATATTTACATTTATAAACTTAAAAGAAGGAAAGATATTCAAGCTTCATCACTTGAAGAGATAAAAACTAAAGGTTACTCCATTGGCACTGTTATAGGCACAGCAGCCACCGAACAGCTAAAAAGCGCAAACCTAAAAATCACAGAAACCGTAAACTATGAGCAAAATGTACGCATGCTATTGCTTGACCGAATCGATCTAATTGTATTTCTAGAATACTCTCTGGCCTATTTAGCCAAAAAAGCTGATAGCCAATATGGCAACTTCGAAAAGCTATTTCTATTAGATAGCTCTAAAAAATACTATATCGTCATTCAAAAAGATACTGCCCCTGATATTGTCAAAAAGCTCCAGCAATCTTTTATAAGGCTTAAACACAGCGGCAAACTAGCTGAGATTCAAAAGCGATATTTAAAATAGTCAATTGATTCGATTTTCGACTACCCATACAGCGGCTTCAACCCGTGACTTCATATTCAGCTTATTTAATACCCGTTTAACATGCACTTTTACTGTCCCTTCTGATATTTTTAGCTTCCGCGCGATTAGCTTATTGCTTTGCCCTTCCGCAATTAGCTTAAGTACTTGCTTTTCCCTACTGGTTAGTTCATCAATATTCGCTTTACGAGCAGTTGTTTTATGTCTTATCGCTGAGGCAAGAATAACAGCAAGCTCTGGGCTAATTGCCATTTGTCCTGTCAGTGCCTGACGCAATTGCTCAACAACTTTCTCTGGCTCCATATCTTTCAACAAGTAGCCATCTGCTCCCCATTTAAAAGCCTCCATTACATCCTCCTGATCATCTGAAACAGTAAACATCAGGATGCGAGCGTCTACTTCCGCTTCTCGTAACGCTTTTAAAGTTTCAATACCACTCATACCCGGCATGTTCAGATCTAATAAAATTAAATCCGGCTCATATTGGAGCGCCAAAGCAACCGCTTGAGTACCATCTCCACACTCTGCCACAGGGTTAAAATCGTCTTCTAATTCCAGCAGCTGAATCAACCCTTTACGCAACATTGGGTGATCGTCAATGATAATAATATCGTTTACTACTGAAGTACTCATCTTTTACACTAACCCACGTATTTGTGTTTGATTATTAGCCAGCTGTTGTGGTGTAAACTCTACTTTAACTTCAGTCCCACCACTTTCGCAACGCCTTATAGTTAATGTTCCTTTCAAGCTGTTAACCCGCTCCTGAATGATAATTAATCCATAGTGGTTAGGTTTATCAACAGTCAAGTCTATTCCTACGCCATTATCTAAAGTGGATAACTCTACCTGCCCATTTTCAGTTTCATGTATAGAAAGTGTTATCTCTTTAGCATTAGAGTGCCGGATAGCATTTGATAACGCCTCTCTTGCAATTTGTAGACAATGAATCTCTTCATGTGCAGTTAAACGAAACTGTTGTAACTTATAGTCTAAACGTAATTGTATATGAGTTTGTTGTTGAAATTCTTTTACTGTTCCTTTTAATGCTTGTTCAAGCCCGGGGGCATCTATTTTCAGGCGAAATGTGCTGAGTAATTCTCGCAAATGCCGATATGCAGCATTTAGCCCCTGTTGTACTTCATTTATTGTCTTTTCTAATACATCAGTACTGGCTGAAGACTGTAATAGCTTTCTTAACCGAGCAACTTGTAGTTTTTGATAGGATAGCGATTGTGCTAATGAATCATGTAGTTCTCGGGCAATCACTGCACGTTCACTCATCATCGCCAGACGTGCTTTTTGTTCAATAAACTGATTATGATTACAGGCTGTCGCAACCATATCAGCAAATGCCTGCAATAGTTGTAGTTGCCAGTCAGTAATTGGAGAGCTCGCTTCATTTTCGATTAAAAGCTCTCCATATTTACCTACCTGATTTTTTATATCCAAGGACATTAACTGGGATTGCTTTAAATCACCCTGAATTTCTCGTCTTTCTTTACAACCTTCACAATCCGGAAACTGACAAAATGGTGGTCGCTTAGCTTGATCCGAAGATAAAATTTGATTGAAAGGCTCATTATTATCCAGCTTTAAACAAACAGATATTCGTTTTAAGTCCGTTAATTGCTGTAGACGTTTTAAGCATCTGATAATACTGGTTTGGATTTCTTGCGGGAAATCATTTAACCAGCGGCTGGTTTCATAAAGTGTTTCCAACACTCTATTTGTTCTTTGTAATGTAGCCGTTTTCTGTTCTACTCGCTTTTCTAGCTCACTATTAAGCTGAGTAAGATGATCTAACATCTGGTTAAATGTATTACTAAGTAAGCCTAATTCATCAGCACTTTGATAAGAAGAGCGTTGGTTAAATCCACCATCCCGTATAACACTTGCTGTTTGCACCAACTCTTTCAAGGGCACCATCAACCGTGCATGTAAATTATACATCGCAATAAAAATAACTAATAATGTCAAAAATAAAGTAACGACTTGAATTGCACGCAAAGTATAAATTTTAGTCTCTGAAGCCACTTCAATATGTTTCACCAGTTCATCAATCTCATTAACGAACTTATCAACTTGTTGTAAATGTACAAACTCAATGTCTTTAGTAAAATTTTCCAATAACTGTGGTTTTAAACTCTGCCAACGATTAACTACCTCTCGATAACTAACATTGACTTGGTGGTCCAACTGACTGGATACCACATGCTGCAATATAGGGTTTGATAGGCGCTGCTCAAAATCATTAATAGCCTGCTTGACGGTTGATGGCTGCTCTTTTCTTTGTAACAGAGCCACTATTCGATAACTTTGCATTCGCAGTGAGCCCGCTAAATTAATAGCATAACTGTCGCCTTCTGCTGAATCAGCAATAATGACCGAACTAATCATACTCACCAAACCAAGCGTAACAACAGCAGCAAAAGCCACTCCAACTCGCGTCAATAAGCTATAATGTTTTTTTTCAACCATAATTATATTCTAATATAGCTTTATTCTTATTCAGAATTAAGCTCAAGTATTCTCTTTTCAGATAGCCCAAGTTATCAGCTTTTAAAACATAGTGAGAATGATTTATATTTACTAATATTAGAGGTGCTCTTGCTTAAATCAGCCCTCTTTTGGCAATAGTACCTCTTAAGAACATACATTGCTGTTTTTCTTCATTATATTTTCAGAAAAACAAAAAAACATCTTATTTATCAACAGGTTACATCTGCTCATCAACATACCTCTAAAGAGGTACACTACCTTGTTAGACAACATTCTACCAGAACAACTATTGACCCTAGTCAACTCAGCATTCATTAACCTCACCTAACTTCAGGGTATGTTGTCATAAAGGAGGTTAAAATGCTTAGCCATACCCAAAAGCAATGGTCAGTCCTTTCCATGAACACCGTGGCCTTTGCAGCTAACTTTGCTGTATGGACCATGTTCTCTATTATCGGTATTAAAATCAAACAGGAGCTGAATTTAACAGATACTGAGTTTGGTATTTTAGTTGCGACTCCTATTCTAACTGGCTCAATTACCCGTCTTCCCCTAGGAATAATGACTGACCGCTTTGGTGGCCGGATTGTCTTTTTTATTCATATGTTATTGGTTGCCATACCAACTTATGGTTTAGCTTTTGCCTCTGAATATTGGCAGTACCTTGTCATTGGTTTATTTGTTGGCTTAGCCGGTGGCTCTTTTGCTATTGGTATCGCTTATACCTCAGCTTGGTTTGAAAAAGAACGTCAAGGCACTGCAATGGGAATATTTGGGGCAGGTAATGCCGGTGCGGCTATTACTAACTTGGTTGCTCCGATGATTGTGGTTGCTTTAGGCTGGCGGGCTGTACCTCAGATTTATTCTATTGCAATGGTCATCATGGCTGTCATTTTTTGGTTTTTCACTTTTAATGACCCAGCTCATGAAGAACGGAAAAAAACAGGTAAACATATTTCTTTAGCTACTCAACTAGCTCCATTAAAAGAAATTAGGGTTTGGCGGTTTGGTCTTTACTACTATTTTGTTTTTGGTGGGTTTGTAGCCTTAGCACTATGGCTACCCAAATATTATGTCGGCGAATATGAGTTAGATTTAAAAACAGCTTCCTTTATCACCATGTTATTTACCTTACCTTCTGGCGTTATCCGAGCGCTAGGTGGCTGGTTATCCGATAAGTTTGGTGCCCGCTCAGTTAACTGGGCAGTTTTCTGGGTATCATTAATTTGCTTATTCTTTGTTTCTTATCCACAAACCACCATGATTATTCACGGTATTGAGGGGGATGTGCACTTTAAAGTGGGCCTTAATATCTGGGTATTTACTGTTTTAGTATTCCTTATTGGTATCGCCCAAGGTATTGGTAAAGCATCTGTCTACCGTATTATTCATGATTATTACCCAGCGAATATGGGATCAGTTGGCGGCATGGTAGGTGTGATTGGCGGCCTGGGTGGTTTCACCTTGCCTATTATTTTCGGCATAGCAAACGATTGGATCGGGGTACGCAGCTCCTGCTTTATGGTGTTGTTTGCCATTGTCGCCATTTGCATGATCTTAATGAATATTGCCATTCGCAAACTACGCAAAGCAGAAGGTCTAGAACTAGACGAAAGTGTTTATTAATAGGAGCACGACATGTCAGAGACTATTCATACATCCAATCCTCCCCCAGCTGCCGCGTCTAAAAGCGCAGATATTACTAACTGGGATGTTGAAAACACAGAATTTTGGGAGTCTACCGGCAAAAAAATTGCCAATAGAAACTTATGGATTTCCATTCCCAGTTTATTATGTGGTTTTGCCGTATGGTTGTACTGGGGCATTATTACCGTACAAATGCTAAATTTAGGGTTTCCCTTTGCAAAATCTGAATTATTTACTTTAATGGCCATTGCTGGTTTAACCGGCGCCACATTACGTATCCCCTCCAGCTTTTTTATCCGTTTATCTGGTGGGCGCAATACAATCTTTTTCACTACAGCCTTATTAATGTTACCCGCTTTAGGCACAGGGATAGCATTGCAGTCTAAAGACACTCCACTTTGGGTATTTCAACTGCTAGCTTTATTATCAGGATTTGGTGGTGGTAACTTCGCCTCTTCCATGTCTAATATCAGCTACTTTTTCCCTAAAAAAGTACAAGGGTTAGCCTTAGGCCTAAATGCCGGTTTAGGTAATTTTGGTGTGACCACCATGCAAATCCTGGTGCCACTGATGATGACTTTTGGCGTCTTTGGTGCTTTAGGTGGTGAGTCAATGACCCTACAAAACACCTCAGGTACCCTCATTGGAAAAATACCAGCAGGCTCCGAAACCTGGATTCAAAACGCTGGGTTTGTTTGGCTATTATTCCTAATTCCACTTGCCTTTGCAGGTTGGTTTGGCATGAACAATATTCGTACCTCTGAAGTATCACCGGATATTGGCTCACCAGTTAAGGCCTTTTCTATTATCACTTGCATGTTATTGGTGGGCTTCATTACTGCTACTATTGGCTTATGGTTAATGTTACCAGAAAGTGCTAATGGCTCTGGTTTTAATGTACCAAAAGAAATTGTGTTGGTTATTGTTATTGCATCAACTGTCTTTCTATTAAAATTATTTCCAGGAGACATTAAACAAAATCTAACCCGCCAGTATCAAATTTTTGGCCATCAGCATACTTGGGTAATGAGTGTTATCTACACCATGACCTTTGGCTCTTTTATTGGTTTTTCTGCCGCCTTTCCATTAGCCATTAAAGTGATTTTTGGTTATTCCCATGTGGCAGGTGCAGATGGTGTGTTAACTCACGACACAGTCAACCCTAATGGCCCTTCAGCATTAATGTATGCCTGGATGGGACCTTTTATCGGTGCCTTAATTCGCCCAGTGGGTGGCTGGATTGCAGATAAAGTAGGTGGTGCTTTAGTGACACAAATTGTGTCTGTTGTGATGGTACTTAGTGCAATAGGAGTGGCTTATTATATGAAAGCCGCTTACGCATCTGCCACACCAGAAGAATACTTTGTTCCATTCTTTCTACTATTCTTAGTGTTATTTGCCGCAACCGGTATCGGTAATGGCTCCACCTTCCGAACTATTGCGATGGTATTTAATAAAGAACAAGCCGGCCCTGTTTTAGGTTGGACTTCTGCAGTGGCCGCTTATGGTGCATTTTATATTCCAAAAGTATTTGGTGAGCAAATTAAAGCAACTACACCAGAATATGCGTTATACGGTTTCGCGGCTTTTTATGGCTTATGTATTTTGGTTAACTGGTGGTTTTACCTAAGACCAGGTGCTGAACATAAGAATCCATAAAACAGTACATAAATTATATTTATGGTTAACGATATGAAAACAGCAGTCAATAAATTAAATAGTATTCTTATTCCTTCACCTGAGGATATCGCAAAAATTAACGGATATAGGGTGACAGGGTATTCTATAGCTGCGACATGGATGTCGCTTTAGCTCTTGATAGGCTAAGGATAGCCTTTCAAGAGCGGAGGAAGAATAGTCTGTTATTCCATATCAAACACTAAATTAACTTTCTGTGTTCCTTTGAAGTTAGAGTGGCTAAGAAGTAGACCAAGAAGTTAACCATAACTGTGAATGCCTGAATAGTAGAAATAATTTTTACTATAGCCAAAGCGAAAAGCTTTTAGGGGAGGCAGTCAAACGATGAAGCCCTATGAGTTTATATAAAAATAAATGATTAGGGTGAAGGCAGTTAAATGCTCCTGCATAAACTGCATTCCCACCATCCTTGGTGGTCAAGTGATGACAACAAAGCCTAAAAGTTTTTCGAGAAGGATATGATGGAGATAATGAAATGAGTCTCTTACTTGATAGATTACAGTTCTTTAAGAAAAAAATCGGTGAATTTTCTGAAGGACATGGCGAAACCACCAATGAAAGCCGTGCCTGGGAAAATAGTTATCGCCGTCGCTGGCAACACGATAAAATTGTTCGCTCAACTCACGGCGTCAATTGTACAGGCTCCTGTAGCTGGAAAATTTATGTAAAAGATGGTTTGGTCACTTGGGAAACTCAACAAACTGATTACCCAAGAACTCGCCCCGATTTACCTAACCACGAACCTCGTGGCTGCCCCAGAGGAGCAAGCTTTAGTTGGTATATTTACAGTGCTAATAGACTAAAATACCCCAAAGTACGCAAACCATTATTAAAACTATGGCGAGAAGCAAGAAAAACCCAATCGCCTGTTGCAGCCTGGGAGTCTATTGTTTCAGACCCAGAAAAAACCAAGCAATATAAAACTAAACGAGGCATGGGTGGTTTTGTTCGTTCATCATGGGATGAGGTTAACGAAATTATTGCTGCGGCAAATGTCCATACAGCCAAAAAATACGGCCCTGATCGTATTATTGGCTTCTCCCCTATTCCTGCTATGTCGATGGTCTCTTATGCAGCAGGCTCACGTTACCTATCATTAATTGGTGGGGTTTGCATGAGTTTCTACGACTGGTATTGTGATTTGCCTCCCTCATCACCAATGACATGGGGAGAACAAACCGACGTCCCCGAATCTGCTGATTGGTATAACTCTAATTATATTATTGCCTGGGGATCTAACGTTCCACAAACCCGTACTCCTGATGCTCACTTCTTTACTGAAGTCCGCTATAAAGGGGCCAAAACCGTTGGCATCACCCCTGACTATTCTGAAGTAGCCAAATTAACTGATATCTGGCTAAACCCCAAGCAAGGGACTGATGCTGCATTAGGCATGGCTTTTGGTCATGTTATATTAAAAGAGTTCCATCTAGAAAAACCCAGCGAATATTTTACTGATTATGTTCGTCGTTATTCTGATATGCCCATGTTGGTATTATTGGAAGAGCACGAAGGCAAAACGTTAAAACCTACTCGCTTTTTAAGAGCATCTGATTTAACTGGCAGCTTAGGTCAGGACAATAATCCTGAATGGAAAACCATTGCCTACGACGAAAATACTAATGAGCTGGTTTCTCCACAGGGTAGTATTGGCTATCGCTGGGGCGAACAAGGCAAATGGAATATAGAAAATAAAGAAGGTAAATCAGGAAAAGAGGTTAAGCTGCAGCTTTCACTTATTGATGGTCCAAAGAAAACTGTTGATGTTGCTTTCCCCCATTTTGCTGCTGATGAAAGTAATGAATATTGGAATTATTGCGAGCATGATGAAGTCTTAGCGCGTAAATTACCTTATAAAGAAATTAAACTGGCTAATGGTAAAAAAGCCAAGGTAGCAACCGTATTTGATTTAACCATTGCCAATTATGGTATTGACCGTGGTTTGGGTGGTGACAATGTTGCAGCCAGTTATGATGATGACATTCCTTTCACCCCTGCCTGGCAAGAAAAAATCACTGGTGTTTCACGGGAAAAAGTCATTCAAGTAGCCAAGGAGTTTGCAGATAACGCAGATAAAACCAAAGGCCGTTCAATGGTCATTGTTGGCGCCGCCATGAACCACTGGTATCACATGGACATGAACTACCGTAGTTTGATTAACATGCTGATTATGTGTGGTTGTGTGGGTCAAACTGGCGGAGGTTGGGCCCATTATGTGGGGCAGGAAAAACTACGTCCGCAAACTGGCTGGCAACCACTTGCCTTTGGCTTAGATTGGAGTCGCCCTCCTCGCCATATGAACTCCACTTCTTTTTTCTATAATCACAGTTCGCAATGGCGTCACGAAAAAGTCAGTATCCACGAAGTGCTTTCTCCATTAGTTGACCACAGCCAATGGCCAGAGCATATGTTGGATTACAATATTAAATCGGAACGGATGGGCTGGTTACCTAGCGCTCCACAATTAAATAAAAACCCACTGGAAATAACTAAAGAAGCTGCACAAGCGGGTAAAGATCCAAAAGACTACTTAGTGGAACAACTAAAATCTGGCAATATTCGTTTTGCAGCGGAGCAGCCTGATAATCCAAATAATTTCCCTCGCTGCCTATTTGTCTGGCGTTCTAATTTACTGGGCTCTTCCGGTAAAGGCCATGAATATATGCTGAAGTATTTATTAGGTACAAAAAATGGCGTATTAAATGAAGACAATGCAACCCGTGATGGCATTATTCCCACAGAAATAGATTTTGAAAAGCAAGGAGCTGAAGGCAAGTTAGACTTGGTGACTACCCTAGACTTTCGCATGTCTTCAACTGCCTTATACTCCGATATTGTACTCCCCACAGCAACTTGGTATGAAAAAGATGATTTAAATACCTCTGATATGCACCCCTTTATTCACCCTTTATCAAAGGCGGTCGACCCAGCCTGGGAGGCACGTTCTGATTGGGATATTTATAAAGGCATTGCGAAAGCCTTCTCTCAGGTGGCTGAAGGTGAACTCGGGGTAGAAAAAGATATTGTAACTGTACCAACGTTACATGACACCCCAGGAGAACTTGCCCAGCCCTTTGAAGTGAAAGACTGGAAAAAAGGTGAGTGCGATTTAATCCCAGGTAAAACTGCGCCTAACATGGTAGTGGTTGAACGGGACTATCCTAATACCTATAAAAAGTTTACTTCACTGGGGCCTTTGTTAGAAAAAGCCGGTAATGGTGGTAAAGGTATAAGCTGGAATACCGATGAAGAAGTCGAGCTACTTCGACAACTGAATTATAGCGTTAATGAAGAAGGTGTCAGCAAAGGACAACCGCAAATTAATACAGCAGTTGATGCTGCAGAAGTTATTTTAAGCTTAGCGCCAGAAACCAATGGTAATGTGGCGGTAAAAGCCTGGGACGCCCTTGGTCAAGCCACCGGCCGTGATCATAAGCATTTAGCTGAACCCAAACACGAGGAAAAAATCCGCTTTAGGGATGTACAGGCTCAGCCAAGGAAAATTATTTCTTCCCCTACCTGGTCTGGCTTAGAGTCTGAACATGTGAGCTATAACGCAGGTTATACCAATGTTCATGAATTAATTCCCTGGCGAACTATTACTGGTCGACAGCAGTTTTACCAAGACCATTTATGGATGCAAGCCTTTGGCGAGCAAATGGTTTCTTATCGGCCACCCATCTGTACCAAAACTGTCGACTTTGTAAAAGGCAAACACACCAACGGCAATAAAGAAATTGTGCTGAATTGGATTACGCCTCACCAAAAATGGGGAATTCACAGCACCTACTCTGACAACTTAATTATGCTCACCCTAAATCGTGGCGGCCCGATTATTTGGCTAAGCGAATTAGACGCAGCAGAGGCAGGTATTGAAGATAACGATTGGGTAGAAGTATTTAATGCTAATGGTGCCATAGCCTGTCGAGCCGTTGTTTCCCAACGGGTAAAACAAGGCATGGTGATGATGTATCACGCCCAAGAACGGATCGTTAATGTACCAGGCTCTGAAGTCACAGGTACCCGCGGTGGCCACCATAATTCTGTTACACGGGTTGTGCTCAAACCTACCCATATGATTGGTGGCTATGCTCAACAGTCCTATGGTTTTAACTATTACGGTACGGTTGGTTGTAACCGTGATGAGTTTGTAGTGGTCAGAAAAATGGCAAAAGTCGATTGGCTGGATGGCCCAACAGGGCATGAGTTACCACAACCACTACCTGAACAACCATAGCCTGAAGATGTGTGAGGAGAGCCTAAAATGAAAATACGCGCACAGGTTGGTATGGTATTAAATCTAGATAAATGCATTGGCTGCCATACCTGCTCTATTACTTGTAAAAATGTTTGGACCTCTCGGGAAGGCATGGAATACGCTTGGTTTAATAACGTTGAAACCAAACCCGGTGTAGGATACCCAAAAGAATGGGAAAATCAGGAAAAATGGAAAGGTGGCTGGAATCGTAAAGCTGACGGTACCATTGAGCCAAAAATTGGTGGTAAATTTCGGATTCTCGCGAATATTTTTGCCAACCCTGATTTACCCGAAATTGATGATTATTACGAGCCTTTTGATTTTGACTATCAGCATCTGCATACAGCTCCATTAGGTAACCATCAACCCACTGCTCGCCCCCGGTCTTTAATTAGCGGTGAACGCATGGAAAAAATCGAGTGGGGACCTAACTGGGAAGAAATTTTAGGGACTGAGTTTAGAAAGCGCTCAAAAGATAAAAACTTCGATAATATCCAAAAAGAAATATACGGGCAGTACGAAAATACCTTTATGATGTATTTGCCCCGTCTCTGCGAACATTGCCTTAACCCAGCTTGTGTCGCATCTTGTCCATCTGGTGCTATATATAAACGGGAAGAAGATGGCATTGTCTTAATAGACCAAGACAAGTGTCGTGGTTGGCGGATGTGTATTTCTGGCTGCCCTTATAAAAAAATCTATTTCAATTGGAAAAGCGGTAAATCAGAAAAATGTATTTTCTGCTACCCTCGTATTGAATCAGGCATGCCTACCGTCTGTTCTGAAACCTGCGTTGGACGCATTCGTTATTTAGGTGTTTTACTTTACGATGCCGATAAAATTAAAGAAGCGGCTAGTGCACCTTTAGAGCAAGACCTTTACCAAAAACAGCTGGATATCTTTTTAGACCCATTTGATCCAGCCGTTATCAAACAAGCCAAACAGGATGGTATTGAAGATTCTGTATTAGAAGCTGCACAACAATCACCTGTTTATAAACTAGCCGTTGATTGGAAGCTAGCGTTACCACTACACCCTGAATATCGTACATTACCCATGGTCTGGTATGTTCCACCCTTAAGTCCTATTCAGCATGCAGCAGAAGCTGGACATATTGGCATGAGCGGGATTATTCCTGATGTCGCGAGCTTGAGAATTCCCGTGCGTTACTTATCCAATATGCTGACTGCGGGTGACGACAAACCTGTTTTACTTGCACTAAAACGTTTACTGGCAATGCGGGCATTTAAACGTAGCCAAATTGTTGACCAACAAGTTGATCAAGCCGTGCTGGATGAAGTCGGTTTAACCGTTGCTCAGGTAGAAGACATGTACCGTTATCTGGCAATTGCTAACTATGAAGATCGTTACGTTATCCCAACTGGCCATCGGGAGTCTGCTGTAGAAGATACTTATGGTTATCGTTCTGGCTGTGGTTTCTCTTTTGGTGACGGCTGCCAAAGTAACTCTGGGGTTAACCTGTTTGGTGGCAAACAAAATGATCAGCGTAATATCATTCAAACTGTCAAAATTGAGGGGTAACGGATGAAAATATTAAAGATTATTTCATTACTGCTTGATTACCCTTCAACTGAATTACAGCAAGGGCGTGGTGAACTTGCTGAAGCCATTGAGCGTGATCAGGAATTAGCTCCAAAAAACAAAGCTGTTTTGATCGATGTGCTAAATCACTTAACCACCACGGATTTAATGGACCGACAAGAAGAATATGTGGGTTTATTTGACCGGGGCCGTGCTGTTTCGCTGTTATTATTTGAGCATGTCCATGGTGAATCCCGTGATCGAGGTCAAGCGATGGTCGATCTAATGGAGCTTTATAAAGAGCAAGGCTTTCATATCAGTGTGCGGGAATTACCCGATTATTTGCCTTTATTTCTTGAATTTTTAACTCATCAAGATCAAACAGTCATACAGCAGCAACTTGTGAACATTGCACCTATTCTTGCTGTATTAAAAGTACGCTTAGCTCAACGAGAGAGTATTTATTCCCGTTGCTTCGAAGTATTACTTGAGCTTGCAGATGTCAGGGTTGATTTAAACGACTTGCAAAAACAAGTGGCAAATGAAGAGCCTGATTATACTCCCGAGGCTATTGATAAAGTATGGGAAGAAGAGCAAGTAACCTTTGGTTTAGAAGGCAATAGTTGCAACCTTAATACTAAACCGAAAAAAGCCAAGGAGGAACTGCCAACGCCCATTCATTTTGTAACCAATCCCTCTTCTAGCAATACCACTAACAGTAATAGGGGAGCAAGATCATGACTATCAATTTATTGTTATTTGGCATCTATCCCTATGTTGCGTTAGCCATTTGCTTGATAGGTTGCTGGGCACGCTTTGATTTATCCCAATATACCTGGAAAGCCGGCTCAAGCCAGATGCTACGCAAGAAAAATATGCGCCTTGCCAGCAACCTGTTCCATGTAGGTGTTATTTTTATTCTGCTTGGTCATGTGGTTGGTTTGTTAACACCAGAGTCAATTTATCACCATGTTATTTCCACACCGGCTAAGCAGTTATTAGCCATGGTATCTGGTGGCTTCTTTGGGATTTTGTGTTTTGTTGGGTTAACCATGTTAATTCACCGCCGCTTAACTGATCCTAGAATTAAAGCCAATACCAGTAAATCGGATTTATTGGTGTTAGTTGTATTATGGGTACAATTAGTTTTAGGCTTAATTTCGATTCTGGTTTCTTCTCAGCACATGGATGGTTCAGTGATGGTGCTACTGGCTAACTGGGCACAATATATTGTTATCCTTCAACCAGAAGCTGCAGCCGCCTCAATATCACCAGTGAGTATTATTTATAAGCTGCATGTGTTTTTGGGAATGACATTATTTATATTATTCCCGTTCACTCGGCTCGTGCATATTATCAGTGCACCCGTGTGGTATATCGGTAGGTGTTATCAGGTCGTCAGGCAAAAATAGTCATACCCTTTTGGGAAAGAGGAGATTGCGAAAAGCATTTTTAGCTCCCTCTCCCTCTGGAGGGTGTCGCGAAAGGGTATTGGTGAATAAATATGAAGTAACAGGGTATTCTTCCACCGCTCTACAAGGCCATCCATGGCCTTTAGAGCTTTAGCTGTTCCCGACAGCTGCTCCAGAACACCCCATCACTCCATATTTACCAGCTTTTGCAACAGCCTCAAAGGGAGAAACATAGCACCAAAAAATCAGGATTAATAATTCAGTTTTTAAAAGGTTAGCATTATTATGAATCAACCAGCCTGCTCTCATGCTTCACACCAAACAGCTCCGATTACAATTAATCCTGTTTTCGTCAATGGAGAAGAAATATCAGAACAGGACATTGCCCAGGAGGTGCAGTACCATCCAGCCGACAACCCTGAAGAAGCCGTGTATTTAGCAACCCAAGCGTTAGTAATAAAGCTATTACTTAATCAACAAATAAAAAAACAGCAACTGCCCATAGAACAAAGGACTGAAGAGTCTGAAGAAGAAGCCGCTATACGCACATTATTAGAACAAGAAGTAGATATCCCCACTGCTTCAGAACAAGAGTGCAAACAAATCTATGCTACTAACCCAGAGCGCTTTACCAGCCCTCCTGTCATGGCAGTTAAGCATATTTTATTAGCAGCAGCACCAGAAGATACCCCCGCACGAATGGAGGCTAAGCAACAAGCAGAAAATATAATTAAGGAACTGACTAATGAGCCCGCTCTTTTCAATGAACTTGCTTTAGCCTACTCAGCCTGTCCATCCAAAGAGTCTGGCGGTGATTTAGGACAAATCAGCAAAGGACAAACCACCCCAGAGTTTGAACGCCAAGTATTTAAGCTAGCACCTGGGCTATCACCTCGACCTATTGAAACACGTTACGGTTATCATGTGGTTTGGGTAACAGCAAAGGCAGAAGGCCAACCGCTCTCCTATGAGCAAGTTGAAACTAAAATTAAAAGCTACCTACAAACAAAAGTGAGACTAAGGGCTATTCAACAATACTTAGCTATATTGGTGGCTGAGGCGAATATAAAGGGGATTGAAATAAACTTAGAGGATGCTGGGTTGCTATAAGAAAGTTACAGCGGAAAAGAAAAAGCTATACCTTGTCGGCAGGTATAGCCTTTTTGAATTAAATGACAAACTCAATTAGTTGGCTCGATCACCTGTTTCTATAGAGTCAATAACCCCTTCTTTGAAAGTAATAATTCTTAGAAACTTGTTACGTCCAACATTATAAGTCCACTTCTCTACTTTGATAAGCCTGGTCACTTCCCTACTGGCTCCATGAGCATTGACGCCATTATGCTGTTGATTATAGCGATATAAGTCACTATTTCTTTTTTCAGTCACTGTATAGCTGTGGTCTTCTTTCAACCAAGGCTCGCCACACTTTAATAATACTGTTGCTTTTGAATCACCGGTTGAAACCAGTCGATTTTTACAACGCATACTATCAGCATACGTATTTACCGAAATAGAAAACATTAATACCGAAATTAAAACGGCAAACGCCTTTAATAGAGCAGTGTTTGCTTTTGTAATCATATCTATTAACCATATAAGTCTTTCTATATCCAATACAAAGTGCTTTTAGAGAAGTCGGTTGAATGATAACCAAAGTACTCAATAGCCAGAGAGTGGCTGTCACCAAAGCTAGAAGCCATAACTTAGGATATAGATTGGTTTATATACAAATGAAGCTTGCCAACCACTATACTGACTTCAACACCACCTGGCAAACTCTGGCCACCAAGCCTTTACAAAACCTTTACAATACAACGTGTCATACAATATTCCAGCTGATATAGGCAAGATTCTAGGTATTAGTAAAAAATAAGCCAATTGCTATTAGCATCCCGACTTTATGATCACATATAATTAGACAAAGACTTAATTGACATAGGTAACTATATGCCCACTACTAAGCAGTCCTACTCAGCAGATGACAGTATGGGATATTTTATTCATCGCCTCTCAAAAGTGATGCAAAGGCGCTTCGAGCTATTACTAGAAGAATCAGGTGCAGAGATTACTATACAAATGTGGGTAATCTTATCGGCTATTGGTAAACACAATATTACCATTCCCTCAAAAATAGCAGATAAAACGGGTATAGACCGTACAGCAACAGCCCGCTCCCTAACAAAAATGGATAAGCTAAAGTTGATTTCACGAAAACCCTCTCCGGAAGACGGACGATCGTCTCAAATTTATTTGACTAAAAAAGGTGAACAAGCTTTAGAAATCGCAGCATACTGCTCACACAAAACTAATGAATATTTTTTAGACAAACTTTCCAGTCGAGAGCATGACTCACTTAAAAAAATTGTTACCAAACTCTTATCAGATGAACAAGGAGATATATCTTATAACTAATAAGTTACCTTTAAAATTAAATATTTATAGGCTTCATAAACTTTATCTACGAGGTTAAGAACCCCTATATTCATAAGAATATCTAAAATATACAAAATTTACCTATCAAAAAGCCCTCTTACTATATCAGTCAAAAGATAAAAAATTAAACTAATATAGCAAGAGGCGTCAAATACCCTAAAAATACTGAATCTGCACAACAATATCCAAAGAGGACTGTTGTTAGCATACCCAACATAGTTTACACTGTCAACTACTTTAAACTTCTGTTCGCTACATACATAACAAAACTATAATCTAGATAACTTAGATTGCATTTCAGTTAGAGGCACTGCATCCAAGTACTTTATATAAAAAACGACTAGTAATAAGTAATTCTCCGTATCTTACCACACATATAGTTGACACAGTCAACTATATGAGAGTAAATACCTACATTCGTTAACTTAGTATCAATGATAAACAGATGTTTAAAATCTGAGTTTTACTTAAATATAGCCAACGAAAGATAATAAAGCCTTTTACTATCAAGGTTTAATCTGGATTCCTTTACTAAGAAGCATCTATTAAATAACTAATGTATACACATTAGAAAATAGATAGATTTTAAAATAAAAAAGAGGAATCCCAATTAAATCTTTTTATATAAAAAAGTAGTCAATAGTTGTAATAACATGAGGTAACTATGAAAAAAACGGTTTTAACTGCCATTATTGCCAGTACAGTAGCAACATCAACTTTTGCACAAGACAGTATTAATCCCTTTGCTGATGAGAAAAGCGGTTTTTATTTGGGGATTGGAGCTGGTAAGTCTAGTTATGATGCTTATGGGGATATCGAGAAAGACTCTCAAGAAGAATTATCTCAAGTAAAAGATTACATTAAAAGCAACGGTGGTAACGCACATTATGATATAAAAGGTTCAAATACTAGCAATATAGGAAAAATATTTTTAGGATATCGAGTAAATAAGTATTTAGGTGTTGAATTAGACTATAATCAATTTTCTAACGCCGATTATAAGTTGAATGGTAGCGGTAGCATCAAAGAAAGTGATATTTCTCTTAGTGGTGAACTTAATGGAAAAGTTACAAGTAAAATTAAAGGAATAGGAATTAAAACAATTGGTTTTTACCCTGTCACTAATAATATTGACCTTAAAGCAAGTGCAGGTATTATGAGATGGAAAATTAAAGAAAAGCACAACCTCAACTACTCAGGAAGCTTAAATACTGGTGATTTCCTTGCTTCATTAGCAGGTCCATCAGAAAGCAATAGTGAAAGCAAAAGTGGAAACAGCTTAACTTTGGGCTTAGGCGCCAATTACAACATTACCAACAACGTCACCGTTGGCCTGCAATGGGAGCGTATCAAGGATGTTGGCCATAAAGACCTGGCTTTTGGTGAAACAGATATTGACACCTATACATTATCTGCTCAATACAATTTTTAACACCTATAACTACTTCATACTCACTGCTTAACTAACTACTACCCCCGTGGTTTGGCCTCTTTTAGAGGCCCTTTTTATTAATATCTGATGACTCTAATTAAGTATATCAGGAGATATCTATGAAAAATAAACTCGCTCAAACTATTCAAATTTCAATTCTAGCAAGTATTTGTACTGTTAGTGCTATTTCACATGCATCTGAAAGCCATACCAATTTTGATGCAAAAAAATTGTTTACTGAAGTGGGAACTTTCACTGCACCAAAAAGTGAACATAGCTATTATTATCGCGACTTGGATGGTGATGGATCAATAGAACAGCTAGAAATTAATCATTGGGAAGGCTCATTTGCTACCAATGGGGTTGGTAACTTAGGCTTTGGTTATGCAGGCAGTATAGATGCTCTATCTTTTACCATTTTAAAAGATATAAATAACGATGGCTTAACAGACATTGTAGGTATAGGAAATAAAGGTATTACCACCATTTTAAACCATGGTGCCAATTTTATTGGCAATACACCTATATTGACAAAATTTAAAGGTAACTTGAAAACCAATACAGACTACTTAAAAATAGCTGATATTAACAATGACGGCAGTGACGACATTATATTCTTATATAAAGGCAGCATTTATTTAATTAAAGGAAATAATGGTTCTTTTAGTACTAAATGGAAGAAAGTATCAGGGAAGTTTAATACTTCAAGATACAAACATATTGAAGTAGCCGATGTAAATTATGATGGATATCCAGACCTAGTGGGATTGAATAACAAAATGGTTGATGTAGCTATAAATACTCAAGCGAATGGCTTCCAAACAACAACGTCATGGCTATTACATAATGCACCTTTAAGTCAAGAGCCGTACAGTGTAAAAATTGCAGACATTAACCAGGATGGCTATGCAGACCTCCTCACCTTTCATCAAGGTGGCGTTGTTAAAGTTGCAGAAAATATGAGTGGAAATGGTTTTAACCAATACAAGCAAGTAGCAACAAAATTTTACGGATACAGACAGCAATCAGTTGCCGACGTAAATAATGATGGAAAAGTTGATCTTTTAGGTTTGGCAAAAAATAAAAAGGGTGAAAATATATTAATGGTTGCACTAAACTCAGCAAAAGGGTTTGGCAAGACAAAATTATATCATGCTCCAATTAGGGATTTTGCAGAGTATAACTTACAATTAAATCCTTACATCTCAAAATCAAAAAGAAACAAATAATAGGTATTGATACAATGATAAGCACAGGGATCGTGCAATAACTAAATAAAGCAGTTTCATATAATACAGTCCCATCCACCTCAGTTATTTATATAAGAATTATATATCATTGCTGCTATTTCAAATTCACTGCTTGCTTCTCCTGTTAAATCAAAGACTGTAATATCATCAACACCACGCTGAAAAGTAGTTGGTTTTTCCATTAACTCACCCAGCTCAATAGGGTGGTTATCAATAAAGCCTGACTTATAAGCTTGACTAATCTCGCCACACTTAAAAATATTATCTTTGTTATCTATCACGAGCTGGTTAGCTGAAAATAATAGCTCTACATCCAACTCTTGCTTACCTGCCCCACTTGCACCAACAGCAGTAATATGAGTACCAGGCTGCACCCATTCATTATGGATAATAGGTTGTTGACTAGGCGTTGTTGTAACAATTAGCTGACTATTTTTAACAACTTCTTCAGGATTACTCGCTAAACTGACCTTAAACCCTGCTGATGACATTTCTTGTATAAATTTTTCCCCGCTTTCTAGTGAACGACTCCAAATGCTAATCTGTTTGCAACTTGTAATATAAGGTAAACAAAGTAATTGCTGTCTAGCTTGGGTACCACTACCCATGATACCTATCTGCTCTAATTTTGATGGTAAAAGATGCTTATGTGCTAACATGCTTACTATCGCTGCTCTAATGTGAGAAATCCAACCATTATCTTGAATTATTGCAACTGGTTTTCCAGTACAAGTAGAAATAACAAATATGAAGCTCGTTTTATCCTGTTTTAATTTTCGTTGAGAGAATAAATTTCCTGAATCTATCTCCATAATAAAATAAGATTTATTTTTTGTATGGCCATATTTGATATACCGATTATCAATCATGTCAACTTTATCCAGTTGATCTATCGACTGATTTGATTGCTCAATTAGACTGTTTTCAACACAATTTACAATATCATCAAATGAGATGTTCTTCTTAATATCAGAAAGCGTCAAAATATCCATTGTCATTCTCAATATTCAACTTATCAATTCTCATAGTTACACCCTTTCCATTAGGTATGTACTGTTATTTTAGGGCACTCATTAACCAATATTTAATTGACAAAATCAATAATAATTTATAACATAACTTCGCTTTTATATAAGGAGTCTTAATTATGAAACGTAAATCTCTGGTTTTTACTAGTTTACTAGCGCTAACAGGATGCTCAGCAAATAAGGTATTACCACAAGCAAGCAATATTGAGTTAGTTAATATAGCGCCAAACTTCTCAAAATGCAGTTACTTAGGAGAAGTAGTTGGCTCACAAGGCAACTGGTTTACAGGTGACTTTACTTCAAATGAAAATTTAATGGTAGGTGCCAGAAATGAGTTAAAAAATGAGGCATTTAAACTTGGTGGAAATATAGTTTATGTGCAGGAACTAAGAAATACTAATGCCCATCAATCACTAGGTACCACAAATACTACAGCAATAGGTAAAGTTTATAAGTGCCAGAGAAACTAAAAAATTAGCTAATTTGAGTTATATCTATGATAATGTAGACTTAATGACCTGGCACTAAAACCTTGTTGATTTTTCATGATATCATGTGCTTTAATTTTTTATAAGTTCTCCTCTCTCAATATCAACGTATACCTGTTGACTTTGATAAGGGTTTCTAAAAACCATTTTAATTTCATAAGCCGGTATTAGTTTTTTCTGTTTATGCTGTGGTATATATACCAGCCGTATTTGCGGAGGTACAGCAAATCCCCTGCCATGAGAGTATATACCAAAGGTTCTCTTTAAAGCTTCCATTTTATCAATCAGTGGATTAACGACTATGGAATCAAATTGCCAGGAGTTCACCATTTTTTTATTTGCCTTGATAATTTCTCCAGTACTATCATCTACTGAAATTGATACATGGGTATTAACAATGGGAAGATCATTAATTACTTGAATAAACGTGTATTGAGTTATGCCAAATTTTGACTTTGTTTTCAATAAAACCAAACGTGAATAACCTAACTGATTCGATAATTCTAATGTTAGCCAATCCAGTACAGGTTTCATAGCACTAACTACTTTTTGATTTTTTTTAACGTTAATGTCGCCAGAAAAAAATAACTCTGTTTTAGCTTTACTATTAATTTCTCCAGCAGCAACCTCATAAGGAAGGCTGAACCCTACTCCTGATGTAGCAAAAAATAATGGTGCACCAAATTTTCTATATAAGCTTAACAATAAATTTTTTTTCACTAACTATACCTATCTACAATATTAAACTAACTTAGAAGTTAAAATAAGCCTAAGCACATACATATAAAGTGTGGCAATAGAATTACTGACCTAACTCGTCAACAGTTTGTCTATACAGTATTTGTATCAAACATCAATGTTCTGAAGAACTGCCTATATTGGTAGCTATTAATCACTTCTATGCCAGGCAAAAGATTAATTCTTGAATGAGTATTAACCAATATTTGATTGACAATGTCAATATTTTTAATTAACATTGTCAAACATATTAACTAACTACTTCATCGTATACCTAATGCGGGTGGTTTTTAGGGCTAACCTACAATGGTGAAGCTAGCGATAGCATCATTAATTGATGATGAAAGCGTTAGCTGGAGGACATCAAGTGACGATGCTCCATAACATATATAGTAGTTACTGACAAAGATATACCCTATTATACAAATGGTTATTAATGGTTAGATTACTGACGTAAAGCTTACAATAGTAGTACTAAATTATATATAAAGTACTAACTGGGTCACCCAATGATGAATTCCATGTAGTACCTCTTTGATCAAAACCAAATTAGCCAGTTCAAAGATTACAGTAGCAAACCTACCTTTAATCATCAATTTGAATACCTTTAACTATCTGTAAAGAAAAGAGAGCCACTTATGAAAATATTTCATGAGGTTAAAAAACCACATCAAATTACCTGAGAAGTTAAAAAATACATTTATTTTATTTATTATGTAACACATAAAAATATACACACATCAACTTATAACTTAAATGAGAAACTACATGAAAACATTACAACATTTATGTTTGTTTTTTACAGTTATTTCTATAACCACCTTTGCCAGTGATGATTATAGACAAATAGTTTCCTCAACAGGAAAGTGCTTAGATGTCAATGGTGGAAAGTCTGCTAACCTAACTCCAGTTGTTGCCTGGGATTGCCATGGTAGAACAAATCAGCAATGGAAAATGGATCACTATGGCAGAATACGACCAAGGCATGCCCCACATATGTGTCATTTAATTACCCACAATTTTGGGCTAGCTCAAAGCCTGCCTTCAGTTCATATAGTCTATTAAGACCACGCCAAATGACTGTATTACCTGGAGGC